>JAUQXD010000722.1 GCA_030834835.1 Thermoflexales bacterium
CCGCAACCGAACTCGAATGGCGGCTGCTCGCGCCGATCAGTGTCGATAACCCGTTGGCCGCGTACCCCGATCGGGATTGGGAGACGATCTACCGCGATCAGTATCGCTATGATTCGTCGTTCACGTACGTGTGCTCGCCCAACGACACGCACGCCTGTCGATTGCGCGCCTTTGTGCGCAACGGCATCATCCTGCGATCGGAACAGAACTATGACGTGGGCCGCTATGCCGATCTCTACGGCAATACGGCTACGCCACACTGGTCGCCGCGCGGCTGCAAGAAAGGGCAGACGTTCCACCGGCGCATTTACGGGCCGCATCGCCTGAGAGGGCCGTTGATGCGCGCGGGCTGGCAGCACTGGGCGGATGATGGTTTCCCCGAACTCACGCCCGATCTCAAAGCGAAATACAAATTCGATTCGCGCGGCACAGATGAGCTGCTGCCCGTCTCGTGGGATCAAGCCTATGACTACATTGCCCGCGGGATGATCGCGATTGCGACGCGTTATTCCGGCGATAGCGGCGCAGAGTTGCTGCGAAAACAGGGCTATCCTGAAGAGATGATCGACGCGATGGGCGGCGCGGGCACGCGCACGATCAAGACGCGCGGCGGCATGGGTCTCCTCGGCGTGATCGGCAAGTATGGCATGTATCGCTTCTCGAACACGCTGGCGCTGCTGGACGAGCACGTGCGCGGCGTTGGGGAGGACGAGGTGAAGGGCGGCCGGCTGTGGTCCAACTACACGTGGCACGGCGATCAAGCGCCGGGGCATCCGTTTACGACCGGCCTGCAAGCGTCTGATGAGGACTTCAACGATCTGCGCAACTCGATGCTGCACATTCAATGCGGCAAGAACCTCGTCGAAAACAAGATGGCCGAATCGCACTTCTTCATCGAAGCGATGGAACGTGGCGCGAAGATCGTAACCATCACGCCCGAATACTCGCCGCCCGCCACCAAGTCCGACTACTGGATCCCGATCCGCCCGGCTACCGATACGGCCTTGTTCCTCGGCATCACGCGGTGGTTGATCGACAATCAGAAATACGACGCGGACTTCGTCAAGCACTTCACCGATTTTCCTTTGTTGGTGCGCGCCGACAACTTGAAACGCCTGCACGCGAGTGAAGTCTTCCCGGATTACAAGCCGGGCCTGTTACCTGACGGCGCGTCGCTGAAACAGCAAAACCTCACCGCGGCGCAGTACGAGAAGTTGGGCGATTACGTGGTGCGCGATGCGAAGACACAGCAGTTGGCAGCGATCACGCGCGATGATGTCGGCACCGTGATGGATGGCAAAGGGCTTGATCCCGAACTCGATTGGTCGGGCACGATCAAGCTGATCGATGGCACGGAAGTCGAAGTGCTCACGTTGTGGTCGATGTATCTGGAACACCTGAAGGACTACGATCTCGATACTGTCGTCGAGATCACCCACGCACCGAAAGATTTGATCGTGCGTTTAGCCAACGACATCGCCACGATCAAGCCGGCGGCCATCCACATCGGCGAAGGCATCAATCACTGGTTCCACGCCACACTGGCAAATCGTTCACAGTTCCTGCCGCTGATGCTGACAGGCAACATCGGCCAGCCGGGCGCGGGCTGCTATACATGGGCGGGCAATTACAAAGCCGCGCTGTTTCAAGGCTCGCCGCAGACCGGCCCGGGTTTCAAAGGCTGGGTGGCCGAAGACCCGTTCAAGATGAACCTCGATCCGAACGCGGCGGGCAAAGATATCGTGGCGCACGCTTACACCAAAGACGAAGAACCCGCGTACTGGAACCACGACGATCGGCCGTTGATCGTCGAGACGCCGAAGTACGGTCGGAAGGTATTTACAGGCCAGACGCATATGCCCACGCCGTCGAAGGCATTGTATTTCACCAACGTCAACTTGATCAACAACGCCAAGCATCACTATGAAATGATCAAGAACGTGAATCCCAACATCGAACTGATCATCTCGCAGGACATCGAGATGACGGCGTCGATCGAGTACGCGGACTTCGCGCTGCCGGCCAATTCGTGGGCGGAATTCGAGACGCACGAGATCACCGCCTCGTGCTCGAATCCGTTCCTGCAAATCTGGAAGGGCGGCATCAAACCGCTGTACGACACGCGCGACGACTCGCGAATTCTGGCCGAACTCGCCGCGAAGATCGGCGACACGATCGGAGATAAGCGCTTCCGCGATTACTGGAAGTTCATCCTTGAAGGCAAGCCCGAAGTCTACATTCAACGCCTGCTTGATTCATCGACCACGACCAGCGGTTACAAATTCACGGACATCATCGACGGCAAGTACGGCGAACCGGGCGCGGCGTTGATGTTGTTTCGCACCTATCCACGCATTCCGTTCTGGGAGCAGATTCACGACTCCGTGCCGTTCCACACCGACACGGGGCGGTTGGCCGCGTACTGTGATATTCCCGAAGCAATTGAATATGGCGAGAACATCATTAGCCATCGCGAAGGACCGGAGGCTACGCCGTATCTGCCCAATGTGATCGTAACTTCGAGCCGCTTCGTCAAGCCTGACGATTACGGTATCCCGCTCGATGCAACGCATTGGGACGAACGCACCGTGCGCAATGTGGCGCTGAGTTGGGCCAAAGTGCGCGATACGAAGAATCCGCTGTGGGAGCAAGGCTATCACTTCTATTGCCTCACGCCCAAGTCGCGGCATCGCGTGCACTCGTCGTGGAGCACGGTCGATTGGACGATCATCCTCGACTCGAACTTTGGCGATCCGTATCGCACCGACAAACGCCTGCCGGGGCCGGGCGATCATCAACTGCACATCAATCCGCAGGCGGCTAAAGACCTCGGCATCGAAGACGGCGACTACGTGTACGTCGATGCCAATCCCGCCGATCGACCTTACGTGGGTTGGAAACCGGATGATGCGTTTTATAAGGTCTCGCGCCTGATGCTGCGCGCGAAGTACAACCCGGCCTATCCCTATCACATCGTGATGTTGAAACACGGGCCGTACATGGCGACGGAGAAATCGGTGAAGGGGCACGAGACGCGGCCCGATGGTCTGGCGAAGTCCGAAGGCACGGGCTATCAGGCGAATCTGCGCTACGGCTCGCAGCAATCCATTACGCGCGACTGGTCGATGCCGATGCATCAGACCGACACGCTGTTCCACAAGCAAAAGACGGGTGTGCAGTTCATCTTCGGCGGCGAGGCCGACAATCACGCGCTCAACACCGTGCCGAAAGAAACGCTCGTGAAAGTGACGAAAGCCGAAGACGGCGGCCTCAACGGTGTCGGCAAATGGGAGCCGACGCAGACCGGCTTCACGCCGGGCCATGAGAGCGACTTCATGCAGAAGTATATGAGTGGCGGGACGATTGAAGTGAAAAGTAACACGTAATGCGTACTGCGTAATTTGTTCCTTACGCATTACGGATTACGCATTAGAGGTAAGCCATGCCTTACGACGACTTTGAAGACGATCCCATGGAAATGATCGGCATGGTCATGCCGGGTGAGCCGGGGCAACTTGAAGCGATGGCGGAATGCCTCGTGGAAGAGTATGTGCATCTGGGTTGGGATGCGCGCCGTTTGCTGACGCTGTTCGTCAATCCGATGTTTATGGCGACGTACCGCATTTATCAGCAGAAGGGCGAAGCCTACGTGCGCGAGTTGATCGATCGAACGTGTGCGAAGTGGGTCGTGATGGTTGGCGGTTAGTGCTCACGCGCTCGTTCACGTTGTCGCTCTGCGCGAAGCGCTGCGGTAAGTGAAGGGCCGCCCTTCAATCGCCCCGCAGATTCTTCAACGGGGTCGGACATAGCGGGCACAATCGCAAGAATGTCGGCGTAGTCAACGAATACAACGCGTGAGCCGGGCCGAAGGTTGTATCGCTTGCGGAGATCGGCGGGTATTGTAATCTGACCTTTTGGGCCAATTCGAACAGTGTTCATAGATATTTCATCAGCTCAAATAGATTGCTAATTTTGCCATTAAAGAAGCGCGGAATTGAGTTCCCTTTTACAGCGAATACAGCGCGATATTCATCAAACGCTTGATAGATGAGGCAGTCTTCGAACACTAAGAGAAAAGTTTTCTCGCCCATTTTAGCTTCTGACTGCAATGCTGCATGAAGTGCAACATCATTTACAACAAGGGTTTCGGTCCAAGCAGTGCCGCCAACTCGCTGTAATTCTTGTTGCATTGGAAGGCGATAGATTTGTTTGCGCTGCCCATTCTTGTATTGATAGACAAGCGATTTGGATTGGCCACCATTCGAACTAAGATTCAGGCCACTCCCGACGTAGAAGCATAAAGGATCATCTGATGGAGTCTTAGTCCAAACAAATCGATAAATAACTGAATGGTTGTCGCTTTGGTCATAGTCCCACATCAGGCATCGCTGACCGGCTTGTGTTGTTAAAGGTACCCAAGAGTGATTGAACATATACGACTGACCCTCGCTATGTAGGATGTCTTAATTCTAAGCTGTGAGCCGTTGCAGTCAACCCGAAGGAGGCAAGATGGCTGAAGTCTACAACTGGCAACTGGGCCGCAAGATGAAGTATGTGTTTGAAGAAGCGCATCCGCAGAAACAATTCACGGCGGTGTTCAACATCAATCGCTGCATCGGCTGCCAGACCTGCACCGGCGCTTGCAAAGCCACATGGACGTTCTCCAAAGGTCAGGAGTACATGTGGTGGAACAACGTCGAGACCAAGCCGTATGGGAGTTATCCGCAGCACTGGGACATCAAGATTTTGCAGATGCTCGATGAGGCACATGCCGCCCAGAAGAAACAAGCGACGTGGGACGCGACGCAGACCGATGCGAAAGCGCCCTACGGCACGTACAATGGCCTGACGATTTTTGAGGCGACCGACGGCAACCAGAACGCGATCGGCTACATTCCCGAAGACAAAGAGTGGCGCGCGCCGACGTTCTATGAAGACACCTCGAATAGCTACACAGGCGACAACCTGGGCATCAGCACGCAGGGCGTCTCGCTGCCAGAGCATCAAACGTGGTTCTTCTATTTGCAGCGCCTGTGCAATCACTGCACTTATCCGGCCTGTGCGGCGGCCTGCCCGCGCAAAGCGGTCTACAAGCGGCCCGAAGACGGCATCGTGTTGATCGATCCGTCACGCTGCCGCGGCTATCGCAAGTGCGTGGAAGAATGCCCCTACAAGAAATCAATGTATCGCGGCACCACACGCACCAGCGAGAAATGCGTGGCCTGCTATCCGCGCGTCGAGGGCAACGATCCGCTCAGCGAGGGTGTGCCGATGGAGACGCGCTGCATGGCGGTCTGCCCCGGCAAGATTCGGCTGAACGGTCTGGTCGATGTGGCCGCCGACGGCTCGTGGGTCGAAGATCCCAAACACCCCATGTACTTCCTGGTCAAGCAGGAAAAGATCGCGCTGCCGCTGTATCCGCAGTTTGGCACCGAACCGAACATTTATTACATCCCGCCGCGCTGGGCGCCGCGCGCCTATCTGCATCAGATGTTCGGTCCCGGCGTCGAGGCGGCCATCGCCCGCTACGCCGCGCCGTCACGCGAATTACTGGCCGTGCTGCAACTTTTCCGCACCACGCAGAAGATGATCTTCCGCTACGAAATTGAAGAGGGACCGTTGGTGCACGAAACCGAGATCAACGGTAAGCCGTGGCAGATGTACAACGACACCGTCATCGGCTTTGATGCGAAAGGCCGCGAGGCCGTGCGCCTGTCCGTGGTCGAGCCACTGCACGAGCGCCCGCCGGAAAGATTAAACACAATTTAATGAGTGACGAGTGATGAGTGATTCACTTTTCACTCGTCACTCGTCAATAGGTGAGCCACAACCATGAATGATTCCCAATTTACCCTCCGCCGCTCACAGCTCTATCGGTTTCTGGCCGACGCCTACCTGTATCCGACCGAGGATTGGTCGCGCGATGTGCCGCTGCTGGAACCGATCCTGAGTGCGCTCGATCTACCCGATCGGCTGCTCGGCCTGCGCCCGATCGGATTGATCGATCTTCAGGCCGAACATCGCCACGCGTTCAGCCTGACCGGCCCGCTGTGCTACGAGACCGAATACGGTCTGCCGCATGAATTTCGTCAAAGCCAGGAAATGGCCGATATTGCGGGCTTTTATCGCGCCTTTGGCTTCGACGTCGGCGGCGTGATCCGTGAACGGCCCGATCATCTCTCGGCTGAACTCGAATTTATGCACACCCTGACGTTGAAGGAAGCGCTGTCGCACGAATCCGGCCAGGCTGACCACCGCGAAATTTGCATCGACGCCGAGCGCAAATTCCTGCGCGATCATCTGGCGCGCTGGATCGGCTGGTTCAAGCAGCGATTGGATCAAGCCGAAGTTGACGGCCCCTATGCCGCGCTGGCGAGCCTCACGGTGCTGTTTATCGAAGGCGAAGCCGAGCGGCTGGGCGCACGATCCGAGCCGGCGCACCTACCAGAATTGAAGCCCACGCCATTCAATCCTGACTTCTCCTGCGGAGATTGCGCCGCCAGCGAACTGGCGAA
>JAUQXD010000723.1 GCA_030834835.1 Thermoflexales bacterium
CGCTTTGCGGCGGGCAAGGCGAAGGCACGCGGGAATAATATTGACTCGTTACTCGTTACTCCTCACATGTTATAATCGCCGCCGATGATCACCAAACGTCACCTCGGCTATGCCTTTATTGCAGTCGGCCTGCTCGTCATCGCGGGCGTGCTGGCGGCCAACTTCATCGGCGCGCGCGATGCGGGCTTCGGGCCGCTGCAACTCATCGGGCTGGCGGGCGGCGCGGGCCTGATCGGGATGGCGATTCCGCTCATTCGCCTGGGCAATCGGCCAGCGTAAGCAATGAACAATGACAAATGAATAATGACCAATGACAAATGACCAACTGACTACCCGACCACCAGACCATCCGACTACCCGACTCTCCAACTACGTCACGAAAACACTCTATCTTCTCGCCAGACTCGCCTTCGTCGGCTATTTCATGATCTATTGCCTGTACGCCTGCTCGCTGTTTCAATTTCCCTACGATTACGATCAGGGCGAAGGCTTTGAACTGAACGACAGCATCCTCCTGTCACAGGGCCAGTGGCCGTATCGCGACAACGAGGTCTACCCGTTCTACGCCAGCAATTATCCGCCGCTGTTTCACCTGATGGTCATTCCGCTGTTTGCGCTCTTCGGGCCGACGCTGCTGGCCGGGCGGGTGCTAGCCTTTGCGCTGAGCCTGATCCTCGCCGCGCTCGTCGGTTGGGTGGTGCACGCGCAGACGCGCGACAGGCCCATCGCCCTGCTCTCCGGCCTCATGGTGCTGGCCTCCAACTTCATCTATCACGTCGGGCCGCTGTTCCGTCAGCATCTACCGATGGTGTTGTTTGAACTCCTGGCCGTGATCGCCATCTCCAAATATGACGACGCCAGACACGGCAAGCGCAACATCGTCCTGTCGATGCTGGCTTTGCTGGCGGCGGGCTACACCAAGCAACTCGCCGTGACGACGGTGGCCGCCGTGCTGATATTCTTGTTCTTGCGGTCGCCGAAAAAATCCATCATCGCGGGCGTGGGGCTGGCCGTGGTCGCGGGTACGATTTTCCTGTGGCTGAACATCGTCACGCAGGGGCAGTGGTTTCTCAACGCCATCACGGCCAACGCCAACGCCTACGACGTGCATCAGGCGCTCGATCTGTTCCGGCAGTTCTTCAGCCTGCACTTCGTGATCGCCGCGTTCGCCATCGGCTACAGCGTTTACGAACTATACTGGTCTCGATTGAGTGTCTTCACGATCTGGTTCACGCTGGCGCTCGTCGCCTCGGCGCTGGCGGGCAAGTGGGGCGCAGGTGAAAGTTATTTCTCCACGGCGATTGTGGCCGCGTGTGTGTTATCGGGATTGGCGATGGCGAAGATCAAGAAGAAGTTCGCGCATTCTTCGACTCCACTGCGTTCCGCTCAGAATGCGTATCTCGCCCCGATGGTGTTAGCGGCCATCCCCCTGCTCTATCTTTTGCAAGCGTATGGCGTGCGCCACCTGCCCACCGATGGGCCAATCTTCGGCGCGCTGGCCGATCTCATCGGCGTGGGGCGCAATGCGTCCGTGTATGAAGGCTATCCATACTATGATGCGATCGGCTACACGCAGGTGGGCCACTTCCCCACCGAGGCCGATGCCGCCGCGGGTGATCGCATCGTGGACACGATCAAACTCACGCACAAACCGGCGTTGACGGAAGAAGCGCTGCTGGCCCTGCGCGCCGATCAGCCCGTGGTGACGAATCCGACCCAGTTGTTGAACCTGTGGAATAATCGCGCCTTCGACCCGACCGACTTGATCGCCATGATCGATCGGCAGGCGTTTGGGCTGGTGGTGTTTCGCGCGCAGTTCTATCCGCCGCCCGTGCTGCAAGCCATCGGCGCGCGCTATGAGCCGCTGACCGAGATCACGATGAACGGCTTTCCGTATCGACTGCTCGTGCCGCGTCGCGATTTCGGCGCAGGCTGCGATGAAGCCCGGTTCTATGGCTCGATTGCGAAGCTGAAGTCACTGCTGCCTGCGGGCGTGAGTGTGCGCATCGCCGATCGCGATTCGCGCCCGACGAACTGGGCCGGGCCGCAGGGCGTGTCCGAACTGGAATTCGTGGCCGGATCGCGCGGCGTGATCGATCGAGTGTGGATTGGGCCGCTGACGTGGATCGGCACGCCGCCCGCTGGCGGCAACGGTGCAACTCGACTGGGGCAGAATCAATGCTTCCAGTTCTTCGATCTGCTCACCGATGCGGACGGCGTATGGCCCAAGGCCCGCGCGGCGATTATCGAAACACTTGGTATAATGCCGTAGGGCAAGTTGGCAACTTGCCCCACTAACATCATGCTCAAACCCATCACCGGCTTCCAGATTAAACTCCCCGAGTTCGAAGGCCCGCTCGATCTGTTGTTGTACCTGATCGAACGCGAAGAACT
>JAUQXD010000724.1 GCA_030834835.1 Thermoflexales bacterium
GCCGCCGCAACTGGAGACGACGTTGTATCGCATCGCGCAGGAGGCGATGACCAACATCGTGCGCCACGCCGACGCCACGACGGCGACCATCCACTTGGGACGCGAGAACGGCCATATTCGCCTGCGAATTGAGGACGACGGCTGCGGCTTCGATGTCGCGCAGACGCCGCGCCAGGCCGTGAGCCTACAGCATTTTGGTCTGCTGGGTATGCGTGAGCGGGCCGAGTTGGTGGGCGGCGTCATCAACCTGGCCTCACAGCCGAACCGCGGCACGTGCCTCGAAGTGATACTACCGCTGGAAGAACCCGGAGCCGATCATGGACAAGATACGCCTCGTGCTGGCTGACGACCACACCATTCTGCGCGACGGTATCCGAGCGCTGCTGGAAGATCAGCCGGACATGCTGGTGGTAGGCGAGGCCGAGGATGGCCGACAGACCGTGCAACTGACCCACGAACTGCGCCCGGAAATCGTGCTGATGGATATCGGCATGCCGCTGCTCAACGGCCTGGAAGCCACGCGCCAGATCAAGCGCGATCATCCCGACATTCAGGTGCTGGTGTTGACCATGCACGAGAACGAAGAGTACATCCGCGAAGTGCTGGCTGCGGGCGCATCGGGTTACGTGCTGAAGCAGGCGGCCGCCAGCGAACTGGTCGCGGCGATTCGCGCCGTGCATCGCGGCGAAGCCGTGCTCTCGCCGGCCATCACGCGCGTCGTCATTCAAGACTATCTGCGCTCAGAAGCCGCGCAGCCCGTCACTGCCTCCAACGAACTCACCTCGCGCGAACGCGAAGTGCTGCAACTCATCGCCGAGGGGCACACCAGCAAAGAGATTGCCGAGATGTTGTACCTGTCAGTCAAGACCGTGCAGGCGCATCGCACCAGCCTGATGCAAAAACTCGACCTGCACGATCGCGGCGATCTGATTAAGTACGCCATTCAGAAGAAGATCATTGAAGTGTAAGGTAACTACTCAGCCGTCATTGCGAGGAGCGCTGTTTGCGACGAAGCAATCTCGTGTTCAACCGGGAGATTGCTTCGCAAAAGGCGCTCGCAATGACGGCGGGCTGAGTAGTTACGGTGTAGGGTCTATGGTTTGCCAAAATAGGGCATTGATCCGGCTGAATTCGGGGCATCGGGCGGATATGGCGAGCCGCCGAACAGGGTATGCTTGACGCATAAGGTCAATCAATGACGGAGGCCAGTGCATGAACGTTAACGACTCACCCCGCGTCGATATTTACCTGAACAAGCACGGCGACGCCGACGCCGCCACGCTGCGCCTGCCCGAACTCACCGACTGCGAACAGGCGTGTGTGGGTCAGCCGCTCGACGCGATGCCGCGTCTGAGGCACTGCCGCTGCGACATCAGCGCGCTGTCACATCGCGTGGCAGCGGCCAAGGCCGTGGATGCGGCCTATCACGTCACGCCGCCGCCCACCGCGCAAAAACTGCGCGAGATGCTATGCGCGACGTGCTACGTCACCGACATCACCACGCACCTCACGCTGACCAGCACGCCGGAACTCAGCCAGTTCGTGCTGGAACTCAATCGCAAGGCCGCCCACGCCTACAAATATGGCCGGGCAATTATCGACATGCTCGGCGATGCGGTGCCCGGCGGCATGGCGCATGGCCTGACCGAAGAACAACGCCAGGAGATCATTCGCTTAGGCTACTGGTTGATCGACTTCGCCCAGCGCGGCTTGCAGCGCTTCAACGACGAAGTCCTGGCGGATGAAGCCTATCTCGATCGCCTCCTCAATGATGAATTCTATGGCTGTATGTACAACCTCAGCACGGTCGATGCCCGGCATCGCGTCAACCTGTACGACGGGGCGATTCGCGTGGCCGCGCCCAACGGCCATCGCCTGCAAGAAATCCCGCCCTACTACCTCGACAATCTCATCGCCGAATACGAAGAGCCTCAGACCGATCTGCATTACTCGTATCTTAAGGCCATTGGCTGGCAGGGACTGGTGGACGGCCGTGGTTCGGGCGTCTTTGTCGCCTCACCGCTTAGCCGCATGAACGCCGCCGAAGGCATGGCCACGCCGCGCGCTCAGGCCGAGTACGAACAATTCTTCGATGCGCTGGTGGCGGAAGAAGGCGCGCGGTATTTGAGCACCGGACCCGGCCGCGCGCTGCACCACGTCCTCAGCACACATTGGGCGCGCCTGATCGAGATGCTGTACGCGACGGAGCGCATCGTCGAATTG
>JAUQXD010000725.1 GCA_030834835.1 Thermoflexales bacterium
CCCTGCGCGGCCCGATTGAAGAACGACGTCTCGGCGGGCTGCGTGGCCGTTTCAGGGCTGACGATGGCATTGGGGTTAAACGACGGATAGCTGGACATGGCCAGCACTTCCCCGTTGTTGGGATCCAACACCACAATCGCGCCGGTGTGGCCGATCAAGATGTTGTCAACAGCTTCCTGTAAAATCCGATCGATGCTAGTGTAGAGGCTGCGGCTGGGCGTGGCCGGCACATCGGCGGCGGTGCTGGCGATCTGGCCTTTGCCATCGATGAGGGTCAGTTTGCCGCCGTGCGTGCCTGCCAGATAAGGCTCGCCCCACGCCTCCAGACCGCTGGCGCCCACCCACTCATCGCCCCGATAGCCGCGCTCTTTCCACTCGGCCAGATTGTCCGGCGTGATCTGGCTGATGTAGCCGATCGCCAGTGGTGCAATGCCGGTATAGATGCGAGTCGATCGTTCTCGCCGTTGCAGGCCGGGCGTCTTCAAGAAGTCGTTGTTGGTCTGGCTGGTTTCAAAGGTGATGTCGGCAATGGGCACGAACCAGTCGGCCTGCGCGCCCGCGTATTTGGCTCTGATGTCGTCGGGACTCAGCTTCACGATCGGGCTGAGACCGGCCAGCAAGGCGTCTTCGTTCTCAATGTCGCCGGGCACGATCCCGACGGTGACGAGTTTGCCTTCGACGGCCAGCCCTTTGCCTTCGCGATCGTAAATGTTGGCGCGGCGCGGAATCTGATACTGCACTTGAAATGCGCCGCCGTCCTGCAGGCCGGGCCAGATCACGCCGTCGTTCCAGGCGATGCGCCATGCGCCGTCTTCCAGGGTCAGTGTCAGTTCATTATCGGCGCTTAACGTGCCGAACAGCACGGTGTCCCATTCGACGTGGAAGTTGGCGTGCGTCGTGGAGTTGTCGCGCAGCACGGCGCGCAGTTGCGCGCGCACGAATTTGACCCCCGCGGTGCTTTGCGCGGCGTTGTAGCGATTGGCAAATGTATCCGGTGTCAGGCCCGCCTGCGCGCCCACGGTGAGCAGATTGAACATCGACAGATAGTCGGCCTGCTCCCAGAGCGTTAGAAAGGCCTGCGCGGTTTCATCGGGCGCGGGCGCATCGAGGGTTGGTTCGACGGTGGGCGGCAGCGGCGTTTGCGGACCGCTGCTGCACGCGACGGCGAAGAGCATGATGAGTAAGGCAAGTCGTTTGAGCATGGCAAAGATTATAGCGTGAGTGGTGGAGAGTGACGAGTGACGAGTGTCGAGTGACGAGTGATTGGTGACTGGTAACCAGTTACCAATCACCGCTCAGAATCGATTCATACACCGGACACTGATAGTTCAAGTACGCCTGACAGGCCGTTGGCACATCGTTGAGGGGTTCGAGGCCCAGTTTGCGCAGGGAGCGCGCGACATGGCACAGCGGTAGGCCCATCACATTGGCGAAGCACTGGGCGAAGTTCTCGGCGGGCCTGAACCCGTCGTGCTGAATGGCATACGCGCCCGCCTTGTCGAAGGGATCACCGCTGGCGATGTAGTCGTCGATTTCTTGATCGGAGTAGGCCCGCATGCGAACGTCACTCGTCGCGAGATCGGTGATTGCGCGAGCATCGCGCGCTCGATCGGTGATCGCCCGATCGGGCGCGGTGTCGATCAAGGTCACGGCGGTATGGACTTGATGAATTCGATCGCGCAGGCGCAGCAACATCGATCGGGCGTCGGCGGCATCGATCGGTTTGCCCAGTGGTTCGTTGTCGAGCGAGACGACGGTATCGGAAGCGATGATGAAGGCGGAAGGCGGAAGGCGGAAGGCTGAAACGGCTTGAGCTTTGGCCTGACTTAAACGCACGGCCATGTCGGCGGCCGATTCATGATCGAGCGGCGTCTCGTCGATGTCGGCTGCCGTCGTTTCGACGGGCAGGCCCAGCAGTTTGATCAACTCGCGACGGCGCGGTGAAGCCGAAGCAAGCAGCA
>JAUQXD010000066.1 GCA_030834835.1 Thermoflexales bacterium
CGCCGGTTTTTGCCCGGGCGTTTGCCCCGCCCCCTGGCCCGTCATCACTTCGACCAGCCGCGACTGGGCCTGTCGATGCGCCGGGTTGTAGCGCAGCACGCGCTGCAAACAATCGATCTGCTGATTCTGCTGAGGCACGACAAAGCTCATCAGATACCAGGCATCGGCCGATTCCGGTTGCTGCTTGATATAGCGCACCAGCAACGGTTGAGCCTGATGAATCTGGCCGGCTTTGATGTAATCGGCCGCCTGTTGTAGACCTTCTGGCAGAGGCGCAGTCATGCCCGTATCCTTGTAGTGAAAGTTATACTATGCCTATTGTACTCGGAAATCTGTTGCAAGGGTAACACCGGGACAATCCGATTGACACGACTTCGTGCGCGTGCTACCATACATCCACGTGATTTAACGGTGCCCAGCCAACACCACCATCACTTGACGGGAGCGAGCCATGTCCAACACCGCAGTGACCCATTTTGATCCGCACGCCGTGCAACGCTTGAAACGGGCGGCGACCGATCAGGGTCATTACAATCTGGCGATGTTGTTGACTGTCGCTCAAACTTCGATCACGACACGTCAACTATCGGCCGAGTCGCTGCCCAGAACTGATCGAGAGTTGGCCGGGGGTGTGGCCGAGTTGCTGCCGCAGTTGCAGGCCGCCGGACTCGATCCCGAATTGCTGGCGCTGATCGATCGAGCGCGGGTCAGCCTGGCCGAAGGCAAGTTGATCCTGTATGATGATGCGCCACCGCTGTTTGTCTGTCGAGCCTGCGGGCAAGTGGCGCTGCGATCAAAGCCCGATCCCTGCCCGTGCTGCGGGGCAGGCTCGCTGATCTTCGAGGCCTTTCCGGCGAGCTTCTATCTGGAGCCGCTGCCCGTGCCGGTGATCCTCGATCAACTGGCGCGCACGCCCGACTGGCTGGAAGCGCTGATTGAGGGCGCGAGCGATGCGCAGATCGCGCAGGCGATCGATGGCGTGGAAGGGGCGTGGTCGCTCGGTGAAGCGATCGGGCACGTGTTGGATACGCAGGAATTGATCGCGCAGCGCGTAGCGCTGTTCATGCAGTTCGAATCGCCTGATCTCAACGCCAGGGCGATGTGGAACGAGGTTGCGTCAGCCGGTTTATCAGTGCGCGAGATGACGGCGCAATTCCGGCGGTCGCGCGCGGCGATGCTGGCCGTTCTGAAAGACGCCACGCCCGACCATTGGCTGCGGCTGGGTCGTCACACGGAATTTGGTCCGGTGACGCTGCAACAACAGTGCGGCTATTTTGCGAAGCACGAGCAGTGGCACATGGCGCAGATGTCGCGCTTACGGCGCGCTGTCGACGCCGGGCAGGAGTGAATCTATGAAACGCTGGTCTATCCTGATTATCATCGGCTTGATGCTGACCGCCTGCCAGGCG
>JAUQXD010000726.1 GCA_030834835.1 Thermoflexales bacterium
GGCTGTGCAAATGGTGTCTCCACAGGTGGATGTTGTCGAAAGGACCGTGCTCACGGGCGAGGAATTGGCTCAGGTGGGCAACATTGGCCGCAGCGAATTGGTGAAAGGGGAAATCGTCTACATGTCGCCGACAGGTTATTCTCACGCTGATTATGAGGGAAACTTCTATGCGGCCCTGCGAGCGCATGTTCGCAAGAATAAACTGGGGCGCGTGTTTGTCGGCGAGGTCGGCATCTACACCGGGCGCAATCCTGATACCGTGCGCGCTGCCGATGCGGCTTTTGTGTCACACCACCGCATGGCACAGGTCAAATCGCAAAGTTATCTGGATGTGGCTCCGGAACTGGTGGTCGAGGTGTTGTCGCCCGATGATCGTTGGAACGATTTAATGGACAAGTTAGACGAGTATTTTGCCATCGGTGTTAAACTGGTTTGGATAGCTGATCCGCGCCGCCGGCAAGTGTACGCGTATCACTCGGTGACGGACGTACAGCGACTGTCGGCGGAGGATACATTGACCGGTGGCGAGGTATTGCCCGATTTCAGCGTATCTGTAGCTGAATTGTTTGCAATTGAATAGAGGAAAAATTGGATAACGTGATTGCAGTCGAAGCGGTTCAAGTAGACAACAAGCCCAGGCGCCGCCCGGAGTGGCTGAAGGTGCGCGCGCCGCAGGGCGAAACCTATGATGAACTCAAGCGGTTGATGCGCGTGAAGACGCTGCACACCGTCTGCGAAGAAGCATTGTGCCCCAACATCGGCGAATGCTGGGGGCGCGGCACGGCGACGTTCTTGATGATGGGCGATGTCTGCACGCGCTCGTGCGTGTTCTGCGACATCAAGACGGGCCGCCCCGCGCCGATGGATTGGGACGAACCCAATCGGGTGGCACAGGCCATCAAGGCCATGAATTTGCGGCACGCGGTGATCACGTCGGTCAATCGCGATGAACGCAAGGACGGCGGCGCGCCGATCTTTGCGATGGTCATTCAGCGCATCCGCGAAGCGCAGCCGGGCTGCACCATCGAGGTCTTGATCCCGGATTTCAAGGGCAGTATCGACGCGCTGAAGATGGTGACGGATGCCGCGCCGGAGATTTTGAATCACAACGTGGAGACCGTGCCGAGCCTGTTCAAGAAGATCCAGCCGCAGGACAACTACGACTGGGCGATGACGACTCTGGGCAATGCCAAACGTCTAAACCCGAATCAAGTCACCAAGAGCGGCATCATGCTGGGGCTGGGCGAGACGAAAGACGAAGTCATCACGGTGATGCGCGACCTGGCGAATCTGGAGGTGGACATTCTGACGCTGGGCCAGTATTTGCAGCCCAGCAAGCAGCATCACCCGATCGATCGTTACGTGTCGTTGGAGGAATTCGCCGAACTCAAGCAGATCGGTTTGGAGTTGGGCTTCCGCTGGGTAGAGAGCGGGCCACTCGTGCGATCGTCGTACAACGCCGATCGGCAGGCGCGCGAATTGACGCTAGCTACGACGGCCTAATGACGCAGGTCAATCTCAAGGCCGCTTCGAGCGAAGCGGCCTTTTATTGCGGAGGGTTTACGTGAACAAATTACGCTGGGGTTTGTTGAGCACGGCCCGCATTAGCAGCGCAGTCATACCGCCGATTCGCCTGTCACATCGATCGGAGCTGCTGGGCGTCGCCAGCCGCGATCAGACTAAGGCTGACGCGCACGCGCGTGGGAATGACATTCCGCGCGCCTATGGCACATATGAAGCCATGCTGGCCGATCCGGAGATTAATGTCATCTATAACCCGCTGCCCAATCATATGCATGCCGGGTGGACGATTAAGGCGGCCGAAGCGGGCAAGCACGTGCTGTGCGAAAAGCCGCTGGCGCTGTCCGTGGCCGAGGTCGATCGGGTGATGGCGGCCGCGCGTGCGAACAACGTCGTCGTTGCGGAAGCCTTCATGTACAAGCATCATCCGCAAACGTTGAAGGCGCTGGATTTGCTGAAAAACAAGCCGATTGGCGACCTGCTGACGATCAAAGGCGTGTTTACATTTGATCTGACGCCGCGCCCCGATGACATCCGCTGGGTGCCCGAATATGGCGGTGGCTCGATCTGGGATGTGGGCTGCTACCCGATCAGCTTTACGCGCCTGATCGCGCAGGCGGAACCGATCGAGGTGTTGGGCTGGCAGACCACCAGCGCGTCCGGCGTCGACGAGGTGTTTGTAGGGCAGCTGCGCTTTGCCAGCGGGCTGCTGGCGCAGTTTGAAAGCGGCTTCCATACCCCGTATCGTAGTTGGATGGAAGTGGTGGGCACGCGCGGCTCGATGTTTATCGGCGCGCCCTTCAAGCCCGCCGATCGCGCCTTTTTCACGCTGAACTATGGCGATCGCAGCGAGCAGATCGAAGTAGGGGCCGGTCCGCTGTATCAGGGTGAAATCGAGGATATGGAAAACGCGGTGCTGGACGGCAAGCCGCAACGCATTCCATTGGAAGACAGCCGCCACAATGTGGCGTTGATTCTGGCCTGTCTGGAGTCGGCGCGCACGGGGCAGATCGTGCGTTTGGGGTAGAGTCGCAAGACATCCTACACCTGTCAGGTTTTCGCGGCTTAGCCGCGCCGAAACCTGACAGGTGTTTTTATTTATGGACAAGCATCGCCGTAACACTGCGTGCTGATGGCTGCACCCGCAGTGTTGCGCAACACGGCTTTGTCGCCGGAGTTGCGCCAGATCGGATCGATGCTCCACAGCAGCGTGCCCGGCGGATCATTCTTCGCGCCCGTGTAACTTTCAATGCGGACGGTGCGGCCAGCCTCTAATTTGTAGCCGCCCGGAAAGTTGTACGTCTGCGGTCCGATTGTGCTTTCCACATACCAGCCGCTCAGATCTTGCGCCGTGCCGCCGCTGTTTTCAAGCACCAGCACCTCCGGCACACTGGTGCCATCCAGCCGGGTGATTTTGACCTCGGCGCGGGCGGGCAGCGCGGTCGGCGCCGGCGTAAGGGAATTGCCGCGCTGGATCAGCCCGATGATCAACAGGCCGCTCAATACGATCAACCCGGCTGCGATCAAACCCGCGCGTCGCAGTGAGTGACCGGCGGGATGCGGGGCGCGATCGGGCGGTGACAGCCGCGTGGTGCCGCCGTTTTCGCCGATGTCCGATCGATTGGCGAGTTGCAGCGCGCGGCGCATATCGGCGGCGCTGGCGAAGCGTCTGGCACGCTCGATCTCCATGGCGCGCAAAATCACCCGTTCCACGTCAGGGGAGAGCGCGGGATTGTGTTCGCGCGGGGCCCGAAAACGCGCCGGTTCGGACATGCGCACCGAGACGGAAGTAGGCGCGTGGCCCGACAACAGATGGTACAGCGTCGCGCCCAGCGCGAAGATGTCCGACCGTTCATCGGTGTGGGCGGTGCTGGCATCGTATTGTTCCGGCGGCGCGTATTCCGGCGTGCCGATGCCGCGAATCAGGCTGATCGTGCCCGGGCTGGCCGCATCGCGCTGCTTGACCAGGCCAAAGTCCACCAGGAAGATG
>JAUQXD010000727.1 GCA_030834835.1 Thermoflexales bacterium
CTTGTTTTCGCTGGACCTGGGCATCGACCTGGGGACGGCGAATACGCTCGTGAACGTACGCGGCAAGGGCATCGTGCTCAACGAACCGTCGTGGGTGGCGATCGACAAGCGCACCAAGCGCCCGCTGGCGATTGGTGCGGACGCGCGCGAGATGGTGGGGCGCACACCGGGCAACATCGTGGCGATTCGTCCGCTGCGCGACGGCGTGATCAGCGACTTCGAGATCACGGAAGCGATGTTGGACTACTTCATCCGCAAGGCGCACAGCCAGATGTTCCCACTGTTGACGCCGCGCCCGCGTGTGGTGGTGGGCATCCCCAGCGGTGTGACGGAAGTGGAGCGCCGCGCCGTGTACGATGCGTGTATGTCGGCGGGCGCGCGCGAAGCGTACCCGATTGAGGAGCCGGTGGCCGCCGCGATTGGGGCGGGTCTGCCCATCATGGAAGCGCGCGGCAGCATGGTCATCGACATCGGCGGCGGCACGACGGAAGTGGCTGTGTTCTCGCTGGGCGGCGTGGTGCTGAGCAAATCGATCCGCGTAGCCGGCGACGAACTGGACGAAGACATCATGCTGTATGTCCGCCAGAAGTACAATCTGCTGATTGGCGAACGCATGGCTGAGCGTGTGAAGATTGCGATTGGTTCGGCCTATCCGCTGCCGGAAGAAAAGATCATGACGCTGCGCGGCCGCAGCGTGATCACGGGGCTGCCGGAATCGGTGGATGTCTCGAGTATCGAAATCCGCGAGGCGATGGCCGGTTCGATTAGTCTCGTCGTTGATCTGGTCAAGGCCGCGCTGGACGAGACGCCGCCGGAAGTGGTAGCGGACTTGATGGAGCAGGGCATTGCGCTGGCGGGCGGCGGGGCACTGTTACAGGGCCTGGCGCAGCGTCTGAGTGAAGAAGTGAAAGTGCGCGTGTGGGTCGCGCCCGATCCGCTGACGGCGGTGGCGGTGGGCGCCGGCCAGTTGTTGGAAAACCTCGATACATTGCGCTCGATCTTGATGAGCATCGATCGCAGCCGCCGCCGCGTCTCCAGCCCGGCGGGCGCGTAGCACTCCCCGTAGTATGAATCGCGGTCGTTCCCGCACCGGCTTGTTGCTCGTCTTTGCCCTCGTCGCCATCGGCCTGTTGGTGCTGCAAGAAAGCGGCCAGTTGCAGCCGGTGGAAAGCGTGGTGCAAACCGTGCTCGGCCCGATCCAGCGCGCGGTGTCTGGCCTGTTCAGCGGCATCGGCGATCTGTTCGGCGCGGTGCGCGATTTGCGTGAATTGCGCGATCGAAATGCCGAGTTAGAGAAGGCCAATCAGGATTTGCTGACGCAGATTGCCGGTTTGCGCGGCATGCAGAGCGAGAACAACATTCTGCGGCAGCTGCTCAATTTTACGCAGGAAAACCCCCAGTATCAGTATCAAACCGCGGCCATCATCGGCCGCGATCCCAGCCCGTATCTGAAGTTCATCACGCTCAACGCCGGATCGACTGAAGGTGTGCGGCCCGGTATGCCGGTGGTCACGGCCGGTTCGGTGCTGGTCGGCCGCGTCGATCAGGTCGGGCTGCGCTCGTGCAAAGTGCAGCTGCTCAACGACGTATCGAGTGCGGTGAACGTGCGTTTGCAGAGCGGGGGGGTGACGGGGCTGGCCGCCGGGCAGGCCGACGGCTCGCTGCTGATGCAGTATGTCCCGCTGGATGCCGAACTGACCGAGAACGACATCGCCCTGACGAGCGGTCTGGGCGGCAACCTGCCGCGCGGCCTGGTGGTCGGGCAGGTCGTCGGCATTGAGAAGCGCGACGTCGATCTGTTTCAATCGGCCCGCCTGCGCCCGGCCGCCGACTATGATCGACTAACGGTGCTGCTGGTGATTACCAACTTCGACCCAATCGAAGCGGCTGACGATCTGGCGCCCACACCAACGCCGACACCCACGCCGACGGCGACGCCGAGTCCGTAGTGCTTGGTGCGTGGTGCGTGAGACGATGATCTCTTCACGCAACACGCAATACGCAACACGACCATGAACCTATATTTCACGATTCCCTTTCTCACCCTCGTCGCCATCTTTCAGGGCACAGCCGCGCCACAGATTCGTGTCGGCTCGGGCTATCCTGATCTGATGTTGTTGAGCGTGGTGTCGTGGCAGTTGGTGCAGACGCGCGGCGAGGGGTACACGTGGGCGCTCATCGGCGGGCTGATTGTGGATTTGATCAGCGGCGG
>JAUQXD010000728.1 GCA_030834835.1 Thermoflexales bacterium
CGGACGGGCTATCGATACGCCAGCGTTTCCTTGAAGCGGAACGCCTCCATGGTGATGGCGTTGGTCGGGCACCGATCGGCGCACAGCGCGCAGCGGGTACAGGCTTCATCGTCCTTGAGCATGGCTGCCACACCTTGCCGCACATCGCCGGCCAGCGAATCCACCACAGCTATCAGCGTCGCATCGCCCCGCATGTCGTCCAGCGACACAATCTTCAGGCAGTTCCACGGGCACACATCCACACAGGCGTTGCACAGAATACACTTCGTGCCATCGAAGACGGTGTTGACGCTGCACTCCAGACAGCGCTGCCCTTGAACCGTGGCCTCATCGACCGTGTAACCCAGCTCGACAACGCTGATGCCGGTGCGGCGCTCAACCGGCAGCGATTGCGGCTTGATGCGCGACTGCTTCGTCCAGCCCGGATGCATCGTGTGTTCGGGTAATTCAGTCCACTCGGTCGCAACGGCGGTGTCCAACGCGCGGCCCTGAATATGCTGTTCGATGCCCAGCGCGGCCAGGTGACCATCGCGCACGGCATTGATGATCAGGCGCGGGCCATAAGCGACATCGCCGCCGGCAAACACATCCGGGGCCGACGTCTGCCCGGTGGCCTGATTGATTTCAACCAATCCGCGCGGCGACAGGCGCACATCGTCCGCACCACCCAGCGCCGCCAGGTCGGCAGACTGTCCGATGGCGAGGATAACCGAGTCACACGCCCACACCTGCTCGGTGCCCGGCTTGAATTTAGGATTGAAGCGGCGGTTCTCGTCGAAGACCGACGCCACTTCGATCACTTCCAACCCGGTGACTTTGCCGCCCTGCCCGATAATGCGATTGGGGCCGATGCGGGGATGGATCGTGATGCCCTCTTCCAGCGCCTCTTCGACCTCGAATTTCGACGCCGGCAATTCTTCCCACGATTCGAGCGAGATCATTTTCACGTCGGACACGCCCAATCGCAGGGCCGTGCGCGCCACATCGAGCGCTGCGTGAACTGCGTCCGATTCTTCGTCGGCGCGCGCTTCGGTCTGGCGGAGCGACTCTTTCATGTCGTCGCTCAACCGGCCCAACCGCAAGGCGGTGCGCGCGGCGTCCATGGCCACATCGCCGCCGCCCACCACCAGCACACGCTTGCCCAATTGCACTTTGTAACCCAGATTGTAGTTGAGCAACAGATCAACCGCAGTGATGACGCCATCCAGATTAGCGCCTTCGACGTTGAGCTTGCGGCCCTGCATCAAGCCCAGACCGAGGAAGACGGCATCATGGTCGCGGCGCAAATCCGCGAGGGTGATATCCTTGCCAATCGGGGTGTTGAAGCGAATCGTGGCGCCCAGATCGAGGATGGACTGGATTTCCAGATTCATCGCTTCTTGATCGATACGATACACTGGTACGCCATAGCGGACCATGCCGCCTGTTCTGGAGCCCGCTTCGTAAATCGTCACTTCGTGACCCAGCAGAGCCAGGTCGTGCGCCACGGTCAAACCGGCCGGGCCTGCACCAATAATCGCCACGCGGCCGCGCTTGCGCCCCGGCATTGTGCCCAGCGAGCGTAATTGCTCACTTGACCAGCGCGCCGGCGAATAGAGCGCCGATGTGCCCGTGCCAGGCAAAGTCCCGTCGGCCGCTACGGGTTGATCGGGTATAGCTGCGGCCGCCTGACCCGGCAAGCGACTGGCCTCCGGCCCGTAGCGCTCAGTCAATACGCGCTTCAGCGGGCGGATCGCAATCGGCTGCCAGTCCGGGCCGACATCACCACGCCGGCAGGCCGTTTCGCACGGCGCACCGCAAATGCGGCCACAGATTGTGGACAACGGATTCGGGTCGTGGGCGATGCGATAGCCGTCTGCCAGGTCGCCCCGCGCGATCGCCGTCACGTACGCACGCGCATCGGTCAGCACCGGACAGGCCGCCTGACACTTGATCATTTTTCGAAAATAATCGGTGTCCGGGATGACCACAGAGTAGCGGTCGTCGGTCATAGCTTTATCCTTAATAAGTGCTAAGTTTTGGGATCAGGCGAGGGAGTCATTGCTCCCTCGCCTGATCCCCCTCGGAGGACGTTACTTCTCGGTAAGCAGGTAGGCGACGAGGTCGTCGAATTCCTGCTTGGACAAATCCTTAGTCCACTCTTGATACATGTCGCCGGCCTTGTAGTTCTCGACCACATAGGCATCCGGCGTGTTGATCGATTCGCGGATATATTCTTCGGCGCTGAGGCCGGGAACGCGGGAGGCCGCGCGCGCAGCGGTGCCCTTTGTAAACGGCGCCTTGCTATCATCGCCCTTGGTCTCATCGTAGGCGTGGCAGCTCACGCAGCCCTCTGCCGATTTGGAACCAAGGGTCTTTGACTCATACAACTGCTTGCCGCGCTCCGGGCTAGGGCCAGCTGCGGCTCCGCCGC
>JAUQXD010000729.1 GCA_030834835.1 Thermoflexales bacterium
AGATTGGCCAATATCGGGTATTTGGCAAAATGATGCGCAGCTCACAATAGGCTTGCAGTGGACGTGCACGGAAGGCAACCCTGAAGGCGTTTATGTGCTCGATTTGACCACGCTGGATGCTAAGAAAATTCGCGGGCTGAAACCCGATTAGTTTTCTGGGCTGCCTTGTATGAAGATGACAACGTATCGAGTGTTACATTGGGGCCGCCGATCGAGTTTCGATCGGCGGTTTTTATTTGGATACTGGTGGGGTGCGATCGGCATTCATGGTAAGATCAATTCGGGCCAGGGCCAGCAGGGGGAATAGATGAACAAACGTTATCGATCCTTACTTTCGCGCTGCTCAACATGGGGAAGTGTGATCCTGTTGGTGAGCGTGCTGGCCGCCTGCGCCTCGACGCCGTCGCCGCCAAACAACCCGCCGCTCGCTGCCCTTCGCGTGGTCATGGACAATAACTATCCACCCTATGTCTTTCAGAATGACAGGGGCGAAGTGCAAGGTATCCTGATCGATCAGTGGAAGTTGTGGGAAGAACGCACTGGCGTGAAGGCAATCATCACAGCGCTGCCGTGGGGCGAGGCGCTGCAACGCATGCAGGCCGGGGAGTTCGACGTCATCGACACGATTTTCTACACGGATGAACGCGCCAAAATCCTCGATTTTACAGCCGCATATGCCCGAATCGATGTTCCCATTTTCTTCCAGAACAACATCTCTGGCATCGCCGACGCCGGCAGCCTGAAAGGCTTTCGGGTCGCCGTCAAATCCGGCGATGCCAATGCCGACTATCTGCTCAGCCGGGGCATCACCGATCTGGCTTATTACAACAGCTATGAAGAGATTATCGAAGCCGCCGCTCGAAGCGAGCAGGCCATCTTCGTTATCGACCAGCCGCCCGCGCTGTATTTTCTCTACAAGTTTGGCCTTCAGGAGCAGTTCAATCATTCGGCGCCGCTCTACAGCGGCGAGTTTCATCGCGCGGTTAAGCGTGGCAACACGGCTGTCCTCAACCTGATCGAAGACGGTTTTGCCCGCATTCAGCCTTCGGAATACCAGGCGATCGATCGGCGGTGGCTGGGCACCCGTGAAATGAACACATGGCAGCAGTGGGGGCCATACCTGGCGACGGGATCAGTAATAGTTCTACTGATCATCCTGGTGCTGATCGTGTTCAGCCGGACGCTGCAGAAGCGCGTCCGGCAGCGCACGCTGGAGCTGGAGGAAACGGCTGAAGCCCTGCACGAAAACCGCCGTTTCCTGGCGGATCTGATCGAATACAGCGGCGCGCTGATCGTGGTTAAAGACCGCGAGGGCCGCTATGAGCTCATCAACCGCAAGTGGGAAGACGTAACCGGCTTGAAACGCGAAGACGTCATCGGCCAGACCGATGACGTCTTATTCCCAGGCCCTATCGGCCGGCAATTCCGCGAGAATGATCTGGAAGTGATCGAATCGGGTGCGGCGTTGGAACGAGAAGAAATACTGGACGGCGCCCGGGGCCGGCGGTTTTTCATCTCGATCAAATTCCCCGTGCGCGGCGAGGATGGCGGCGTCAAAGGCATCTGCGGGATGATCACCGAAATTACCGAGCGCAAGCAGGCGGAAGAGGCGCTGAAGGAAAGCGAACGCCTGCTGAATCGATCGCAAGCAATTGCGCAGGTGGGCCACTGGCAGTGGGATACGCGGACCAATCAGGTCAACTGGTCGGCTGAGATGTACCGCATCTTTGGCATCGACCGCGAGAATTTCACAGGCAACCTGACCGAAATCATCGATGCCGCCATCCATCCCAATGACCGGGAACGGGTCATGAAGTCGAATGAGACCGTGCTGACTGAACGGAAGTCGGAGACGCTTGAGTATCGAGTCGTGTGGCCGGATAGCACGATTCGTCATGTCTGGGCGCAGCCAGGCGACAGTATTTTTGACGACGCCGGGAATATCATTCTTCTGTCGGGGGTGGTGCAGGATATCACCGAACGCAAGCGAGCCGAGGCGGAGATCACGCAGTTGAATCAGGATCTGGAACGACGCGTCGCCGATCGAACGCGTGAACTGGCCGCGGCGAATGCGCGGCTCACCGAGCTCGATCAACTCAAGTCGAAATTCGTCTCGGATGTGTCGCACGAACTGCGCACCCCGATTGCCAATTTGAAGCTCTACATCGACTTGCTGGAGCGCGGCAAGCCTGAGAAGCAGGCGCAATATATCACGGTGCTGCACCAGCAGGTGCGCCGGGTAGCCGCACTGGTCGACGATATTCTCGATCTGTCGCGGTTGGAGCGTCGCAAAGAGCAAGGCCCGGTCTATCGGGCGGTGGCGCTCAATGAGCTGGTCGATCAAATCGTGCTGGCGCATCAGCCGCGCGCCGAAGCCGATGGGCTGCACTTAACCTTCGAGCCGGCGCCCGATCTGCCGCCCGTGCGGGCCGATTGGAATCAACTGGCGCAGGTGGTGACCAACCTGGTGGCGAATGCACTGAGTTATACGTCGGCCGGTTACGTGCGGGTTAGTACCTGCGCGGAGAACAATCGGGTGTGCCTGCGTGTGGCGGACAGTGGCAGCGGAATTGTGCCCGACGACCTGCCGCACCTGTTTGAGCGTTTTTACCGCGGTCAGCATGTGTTGAAGAACGATGTGCCGGGCACGGGGTTGGGCCTGGCCATTGTCAAAGAGATCGTCGATCTGCACGAAGGTCAGCTTGAGGTTGATAGCCAGCCTGGTCAGGGCACTACGTTCCGGGTGTGGTTACCGGTAGCAGAGGCGGTTTGAAACCTGTCAGGCGAGAGGCCGACAGCGATGCGACGCTCGTGGACAGCCGGCTAACGATCAATAGCAACAACGAAGCGTCAGCAGTAAGCGAACGATCGGCGTTTTCATAAGCCCCCCCGGCCGGCCTGTGTCACTTCGCTCGTTGCGATCAGCGAGGCAACACCGGCTTCTGATAGATTGAGCGGCGGGTGGAGTGGTTGCGGCTGGTTGCCGCCGGCGGACGTTCGTTTAACTGTGATCGCGCAGCCAGAGGTTGATTTCTGTTTCCGCGCGGGCCTGGCCGTAGCCGTGCCAGTCCCGTAACATGACGACGAGTTCGGCTCGCCGATTGTTCAGCCGGGCGATGTCGTCGCCGGTGAGCCTGTTCCCCGGTTCCTTCATGGGGCCGTTGGTGACGTGTAGTTTATTGCGGGGAATCTTCCTGGTTGCAAGCATGTCAATTCTCCCTGTGGTTATGCCAAAGCGGAACCGCCTCGCTACTATGGCTAGCATAGTAGCGAGGCGGTCATAGCTAAACTTTATAAGCTACCTGGCCGGCGCGCAGCAATGCCCCCACTTCCTGAGTTGCTTCCAGGTTGGACTGGCCGGTAGCAGCCGCCCATTCCCGCCCCAGATTCTCGCGGACCTTTTTAAGCAGCGTTGCATCGGTTTCGCCCATGGGCCGATTCCAGCCCAGCGCTGTCAGGTCGCGGACGATCTCGCACATCACCTGAAACGAGCTCTGAGTGAGTCGCTCAATGAGTTCGAGGTGCCGCTTCTTGAAATCACGCACGAGCAGGGTCGGCTGGCTGCTGAGCACCGTGCGATAGTGTTCGAGGTCCTGTTTGCGAGTGACGGCCCGCAGGGTGGTTGACCCGTCAGCCTGCACCGGCATCCAGACCGTGGCCGTGCCGATGGCAAGGACATAGTACCAACGCAGGCCGCTGGCGGCGAGTTCCCGCTCTTCCAATCGCACGATGTTGCCCACTCCGTAGTTGGGGTGGACGACATCATCACCTGATCTGAACTCCATGAATTGCTCCTTTTCAGGGTTGCCAGAGACAGATTCGCGGCTGACGACTGGTTAGAACCCGCGATAACCGCCGCCGCCGCGGCTGTTGCTGCGCTCTTCGCGCGGTTTGGCCATATTCACGGTCAGCGGGCGTTCGCCCAGCTGATAGGCGTTAAACAGTCCGATGGCTTTCTGGGCGTCCACCTGGCTTGTCATCTCGACAAACCCAAAGCCCTTCGAAGTGCCGGTATCGCGATCTTTGATCACCGCCACAGATACGACCGTGCCGGCCTGCGCGAACAGCGTGCGCAACTCGTCTTCCGAGGTCGTGTACGACAGGTTACCTACATACAGCTTTGCTTCCATTTTCCGAATCTCCTTAGTGACCGGCCAACTGCCGGAAAGAAAAAGCCGCCAAACCCGAAAGGGTCTGGCGGCAGTCAACACACCTAAATCCAATTGAACGTGTCTTTAGTATACCACAGATTCAGTCATATCTGCTCAGTGATCCTGTGACCACGTTCACCGTAACGCAGACGGCAGATAGATTCTGAACGGAACGATCGGCTCCAAAATCGTAAAGCCCTTCACGTTACTCGCGCCGCCGCCCGGCGCGGGATTGACCACCTTCACGCTGGCCGAACCCGGCTCGACGAGATCGCCCGGGCTAAGGTAAAACCGCAGCGTGTTGGCGTTGACGTACTGCGTTGAAATCTCCGCGTCATTCCACAGCACCTTCGATTCCGGCAGGAAGTTGTTGCCCGTGATGGTCACGATGATTTGCGACACCGGCACTAAATCCAGTGCGCGGCCAGACGATGGGCTGATCTGCGTGATGCCGGGCAACGGATTGAAGTGCGGCCACTCCACGTCGATGGCGATGGGGCCGGACTGCGTCGTCGCGTCAGGCAGACTTGGTCCGTTGACGAGTGTGCTGTTTTGCACCGTGATCGCGCCGAGGCCGGGCTGGGCCACATCGGCGGCGAGGAGTTGCGCCCGCAAGAGTTGACTGCTGACAAAGGTCGTGGTGCGCGCTGCGCCGTTGAACAATACGATCGTGTTTGCGGCGAAGTTATCGCCCTGCACTTCCACCGTGATCGGCCCGCTGCCGGCCAGCGCGCCGGGCAGGTTGATCTGGCTGATCGACGGGATGGGCAGCGATCCGGCCGCCAGCACGCTGAACGATTTCGGCTCGCTGCTGCCGCCGCCGGGCGAGGGCGTGTTGACGGAGACGACGGCGCTGCTCACCGAGGCCACATCGGCGGAGGTGAGGCTGGCGATGAGTTGCGTCTCATTCACGAAGATCGTGGGCCGCGGTGAGCCGTTGTAGCGCACGGTCGAACTCACTGTGAAGTCCGCGCCGTTTACTGTCAGCGAGAACGCGCCGGACCCCGCAATGCGCGAGGCGGGCGCGAGGGACGAGAGGACCGGTCGGGGGTTGCCGACCAGCAGCGCCACGACGGCATCATCACTGTAGCCCGTCGCGTAAACGACTTTGCCCGATGGATGCGCCACCACGCCGCGCGTGCCGCCCAACCACGGCAGACCGTTCTTGACGATCGTTTCGTAGTAACTGAGCAAGCCCGTGTGCGGATCGCGTTCGTACACGGTGACGCCATTGGTGTTGAAGGCCGAGACGGCCAGATGTTTGCCATCGGGCAGCAGCGTCAGATCAGTGGCCGCATCGTGATACAAGATGCTCATGCGGCAGTCGAGGTAGGTCAACGTGCCATCCGCTGGATTGCGCTTGAACGTGCAGGTCGCATCGCTGTCGTAGGCTGCGGTGTACACGAAGTTGCCGTCCGGGCTGACGATGACGCGGAACACGCCGTTGAGTCCGGCCGCCGCAGTGGTGGTCAACACCTGCGCGAAACCCAACTGGCCCGTGCTGGCATCGCGCTTGAGCGTCAGCAGCGCATCGGACGAGTAGCCGGTGATGTACACGTTCTTGCCGTCCGGGCTGAGCGCGAGACCATACGCGCCGTTGAGCTGCGCGTGCCCGAACTGTTGAATGAAGTACGGCTCACCGAAGAACGTGGTCAATGCGCCGCTGGTCTTGCTGCGGCGAAACACCGTCACCGCATCGCTCGTCACGCCGCTGACGTACATGAACTGTCCGTCCGGGCTGACGGCCATGCCATACGCGCCGTCGAGACCGGCGAGGTTGCCATCGCACGGCGCGATGAAACAGCCGTAAGCATCGCCGTTCTTCAGCGTGCTGACGTGCGACAGCGCGCCCGTGTCGGCGTTGCGCGCGTACGTTGCGATCGAGTCGCCGGCGACGCCCGTGACGTACACATTCAGACCATCGGGGCTGACGTAGACTTGATAGGGCGTGCCAAATTGATCGTGCACAGGCAGCGCGCTGCCGGGATAGGTGTTGATCAGCGTCAGGGTGTAATCGGGATCGACCGAGTACGCCACGATGGCGCTATCGCCCGCGTCGGCCGCGTAAACGTGTTTGCCATCGGGACTGACCACAATGCCATACGGCCCGGCCGTTGCGCCCAGACCCGCCGTGGTACTGCTGTGCATAGGGAAGAACAGTTCTTTGGCTTTGATAGTGGTGCAGTTGAC
>JAUQXD010000067.1 GCA_030834835.1 Thermoflexales bacterium
TTCACCCCACTTCTGGGTCAATGTGTTTAACTCCTTTCGCCTGACCTGGCGGCTGGTGCGCGATCGGCAGGTGCCGTTTGCCGCCAAGTTGGTGCCATTGGGGATTCTCGCGTACATCTTGTCCCCGATCGACTTTATCCCCGACGCGATCCTGGGTCTGGGGCAAGTGGACGACCTGGCGTTGTTGTTGCTGGGCGTGCAGGTCTTCATCGCCGTTGTGCCGAAGGCCATTGTGCAGCGGCATCGCGATGCGATGGATGGCGTTGCCCCGAAGCCCGGCTCAAGCCAGGCGTCCAAAGAAATCATCGATGGCTAGACCCCGCGCCTGGCTGTGGCTGATGCCATTGCTGTTTGTGCTGGCAGGCGGCCCAATCCTGATGCGTGGACCATACGTCCAATCGGTGACAGCCACCAGCGCGATCGTGATCTGGCGGACCGACGTTGCCAGCAACAGCCGGGTCGATTACGGCGTGGGGGACTACGCCAACTCGATCACTGATCCAGCCCCGACGACCGAACACGTCATCACGCTGACCGGTTTGATCACCGGCACGGTCGTGACGTCTCGTGTTTTCAGCGGGCAGGTTGAACTGGCAGCGGGGTCATTTCACACGGCCGCCGCGTCCGATCAAGCCTTTCGCTTCGGCGTGATCGGCGACAGCGGCATCGGATCGACCGCTCAGCAGCAGGTGGCCGATCGGTTGGTGACGCTTGCGCCGGACTTTGTGTTGCACACGGGCGATGTGATTTATCCCACCGGGCAGGCTGCCGGTTACGACCCTTTCTTCTTCCAGATTTATCAGACCCTGCTCCGGCGCGCGCCAATGTTTCTGACGCTCGGCAATCACGATTACGGCACAGCCGGCGGCCAGCCGTATTTGGATGCGTTCTACTTGCCTCACAACAACCCGGCCAACTCAGAGCGATACTACTCTTTCGATTGGGGCAGCGCGCACTTCACCGCGCTCGATTTCAACGACGGCCCGTCGCCGGCGCAGTTGGACTGGCTGCAAGCCGATCTGGCGGCTACCGACCAGCCGTGGAAGTTCGTCGTCTGTCATCAGGCCATTTACAGTTCCGGGCCGCACGGCTACGAGCCGTACGTGATTGGTAAACGGGCTGTGCTCGCGCCGATCTTCGAGGCCAATCAGGTTGACGTGGTCTTCAACGGCCACGATCATGATTATGAACGCACGCAGTCGATCAACGGCGTAGTCTATGTCGTCAGTGGCGGCGGCGGCGCAAGCCTGTATAATGTCACCCCGCAGTCGTTCAGCGCTTATGCGGAAACGACTTATCACGCGGTTGTGGTCGATGTGGATGGCTGCGCGCTGAACCTGCAAGCCGTCAGGCCGGACGGGACGGTCTTCGATACGCTAACGCTAAACAAAGTCTGTGCCGAGCCGACGCCTGTGCCAACACTAACGCCGGTGCCGGTGCCCAGTCCAACGCCGACGATAACCTTTACGCCGAGCGCCTGGGTTTTTCTGCCCGTTTTGCTTAAGGATTGGTAATGCCAAAGTGGATCGCCTTACATGGTGGCGGTGAATTTCAACGTGGATCAGAAATCGGCGATCGACGCTTGATTGTGGCCGCGGGCGGCGCGGATGCGCGCGTGATCGTCGTGCCGACCGCCGCCGGGATTGATTATCCCGAAGCGGCGGCCCGCAATGGCATCGAGTGGTTTCGCAAGTTGGGCGCGCGCGCGGATGCGGCCATGGCGGTTGATACTGCTTCGGCGAATGAGCCAGGCGTCGTTGCCAAAATCGAGACGGCCACGCTGATCTATTTTCCCGGTGGCGATCCCGTTTTTTTAGTCAATGCCTTGCGCGGTTCAAAAGCCTGGGCGGCGGTTTTAGCTGCTCACGATCGCGGGGTGATACTCGGCGGAGCCAGCGCCGGGGCGATGGCCTTTGGATCGAAGATGTGGAATCCGCATACCGGCGGCCTGATCGATGGGCTGGGCCTGATCCCGATCGTGACGCTGCCGCATTTTAAGGCCGTCTCGATCGATCGGGCTAAAGCGCTGCGCTCGCAACTCGATCGAGCCACGCGCCTGTTTGGCATCGCTGAACGCACCTCCGCCATCTGGAACGGTTCGCAGTGGATGTGCTGGGGACCGGGTGAGGTGGTGGAGTTTACGGCTGACGGTTCGTTCACTTATCAATCGGGTGAGTCCTTTACATGACAAGATGACGCGCCGCACGCCCTGTCCGCCGCGAGGCGGCGGGGGCGCGCTTGGCGAAAAGCGCGGCGGATGAAGGGATGACAAGATGATACCGAGTCAAAAGATCATCGTGTCATCAAGTCATCTTGTCAAATTCCAAAACCACGATGACCAACAAGATCAATGTCCTGCACTTCGCCGATATTCACGTCGGCATGGAAAACTACGGCCACATCGATTCGAACACCGGCATCAACAGCCGCGTGCTCGATTTTTTGCGCCGCTTCGATGAAGTGATCGACTATGGCCTGAGCCACGATGTCGATCTGGTCATCTTCGCCGGCGACGCCTTCAAGACGCGCGACCCCAGCCCCACTTTGCAGCGCGAATTTGCCCGCCGTGTGAAGCGCATCGTCGATGCGGCTGTGCCCATCGTGATGCTGGTGGGCAACCACGATCTGCCCGCAATGGAGAAGAAGGCCAGCAGCATCGACATCTATCGCACGCTGGGTGTGCCGAATGTGATCGTCGGTTGGCAGGAAGAACTGCACATCGTCGAGACGAGGCGCGGCAAGGTGCAGGTCGCCACCGCGCCATATCCCATGCGCAACCGCTTGATGGCGCAGCCTGACCACAAAGGCAAATCGATCGAAGAACTGGACAAGTCGCTGCAAGATATCGTCGGCGATAACATCCGCGCGCTGGCCGAGCAACTCAATCCCGATTGGCCTGCCATCCTCACCGGTCATTTCACGGTGTCCGGTGCAGTGTATGGTTCGGAGCGCAGCGTCATGATCGGGCGCGATGTGGCCGTCTTGAAGAGTGTGCTGAGTGACGGTCCGTGGGATTACGTGGCGCTCGGCCATATCCACAAACATCAAGACTTGAACGAAGGTCGTTATCCGTCGATGGTGTATCCCGGCAGTTTGGAACGCATCGA
>JAUQXD010000730.1 GCA_030834835.1 Thermoflexales bacterium
CAGTGTTGGCGATGGGCGTTTATCCGTACATTACCGCGCAGATTATTCTGCAATTGCTGGTCGGCGTGATTCCGGCGTTAGAGCGGATGATGAAGGAAGAAGGCACGGCCGGCCGCAAGAAGATCGAGACCTACACGTACATTCTCACCGTCCCGATGGCGATGCTGTCGGGCATCGGCCAGGTGCGCCTGTTCAGCAGCGGGAGCAGTGGTGAGATCATCAAGAACTTTGGCTTTCTGCCTGACCAAATCCTGCCCACGATGTCGGTCATCCTGACCATGACGGCCGGCACGTTCTTTGCCATCTGGCTTGGCGAAATGATTACCGAGCAAGGCATCGGCCAGGGCTTGTCAATCATCATCTTTGGTGGTATCGTTGCGCGCTTGCCGCAAAACATTGCGCAGCTGTTAGCCGACCCCACGAAGGCAGTCGGCTCGTTGATTGCCTTCGTTATCATCGTCACGCTCATCGTGCTGGTGATCGTGATAGTGCAGGAGGGTCAGCGCCGGATACCTGTTCAGTATGGCAAGCGGGTGCGCGGGCGCAAGGTGTATGGCGGCGGCTCGACGCATATTCCGCTGAAGGTCAACATGGCGGGCATGATTCCGTTGATCTTCGCGCAGTCGATTTTGACGCTGCCGGCCATCATTTCGCAGATCTTCGCCGGTTCCACCGACCAGGGCGTAGCGTACTTCTTCACCCAGGTGGTGAATATTTTCAGCGGCGGCCGACACTCACTGTCGTTCATTTACTGGATTCTGTACTTCCTGCTGGTAGTCGGGTTCACGTACTTCTACACCGACGTGATGGTGCAGCAGCAGAATCTGCCGGATACATTGCAGAAACAGGGCGGGTTCATTCCCGGCATCCGGCCCGGCTCGCGCACTGAAGAGTATCTGAACGGTGTCACGCGCCGCATTACGCTGGTGGGCGCGTTGTTCCTGGGTGGTATCGCGGTGATGCCGTTCTTGATCTCGATTACGGGTTTAATTGACAATGCCGTGAACTTCTCGATTCTGAGCACCGGTCTGCTCATCGTCGTCGGCGTGGTCCTCGACACGATGCGCCAGCTGGAAGCCCAGTTGACGATGCGGCACTATGAAGGGTTTATCAAGTAGGGTAGACAAGGGAAAGTAGTAGCAGGCCCGATTGCCAATTGACGATTGAACGCGGGGAAAAGGGCAGACACATGGCTGATTACTTTATCCTGTTTGGGCCGCCCGGTGTGGGCAAAGGCACACAGGCCGCGCGACTGAAAGAGCAACTGGGTCTGGCGCATGTCGCCACCGGCGATTTGTTCCGCGAGCATTTGAAGAAGCAGACGGAACTGGGCCAACTGGCCAGGAAGTACATGGATGAAGGCAAGCTCGTGCCGGACGATGTGACCATCGGCATGGTGCGCGAGCGAATGAAGGATGCCGACACCCAGAGCGGAATTCTGTTTGACGGTTTTCCGCGCACGGTCGCGCAGTCGGAAGCGCTGGAGAAATTGCTGGGCGAGCGCGGCGACAAGATTCGGCAGGTGTTGTTCATCAATGCGCCGAAGGACGTGTTGCTCGATCGGTTGGGCGAGCGCTGGACGTGCCGGAAGTGTGGCGAGATCTATAACGCCAAAACGAAGCCGCCGAAGATCGACAAAGTGTGCGATGTGTGCGGCGGTGAAGTGTATCAACGGGATGATGATAAGCCGGAAGTGCAGGCGCGTCGCATCAACGTCTATCTGGAACAGACTTCACCGTTGATTGAGTATTATCAGGCGCGCCGGATGATCACCTTGATCGACGGCACGCAGCCGATGGACGTAGTCTCCGCAGCCGTGATGGCCGCGATTGAGAGCACGAAGTAATTACGATAACCTGACAGGTTTCACAGGAGTTAGCACCATGAAAGTTGGACCGTCTGTCCGGCGCATCTGCCCGAAGTGCAAGATCGTTCGGCGCAAAGGCAAAGTGCGTGTGATCTGCGAAAACCCGAAGCATAAGCAAGTGCAAGGCTAGTGGAGGCATTTTATGGCACGTATCGCAGGCGTTGACCTGCCCCGCGCCAAGCGGGTTGAAGTCGGCTTAACGTATATCTATGGCATCGGTCTGCCAACCAGCCAGGAAATTCTGGCCCAGGCGCGCATCAGCCCTGACACGCGCATCAAAGATTTGACCGAAGCCGAGACCAACTTGTTGCGCGACCTGATCGAGAAGCAGCACAAGGTCGAAGGTGATCTGCGCCGCGAGGTGTCTTTGAACATCAAGCGCCTCACGGAAATCGGCGCGTATCGTGGCCTGCGCCATCGCCGGAGTCTGCCGGTACGCGGCCAACGCACTCGCACCAATGCCCGCACCCGCCGGGGTCCCAAGAAGACCGTCCCGGGTCGTGGTCGACGGCGCGGCGCGAAGAAGAAGTAGCGCATGTGATTGGTCAACTGGTGATTGGTCGATTGGTGATGGGTCAACTGGTTAGCGGCAAACCGCCAGCCAGCCCATTCACCGGTTGACCAATCGACCAGTAACCGATTGACTGAGTAAGGTTGAGTAAGGAGAAAGTAGACTATGGGTCGCACTCAGCGAGTCAAGCGCACGACGAGTAAGAAGACCAAGCGCGTTGCCGCGCACGGGCATGTGCACATTCACTCGAGCTTCAACAACACGATCGTGACGATCACCGACACGAGCGGCAATGCCGTGGCGTGGGGCAGCGCCGGTCAGGCGGGCTTCAAGGGCAGCCGCAAGAGCACGCCGTATGCCGCGCGACTGGCCGGCCAGAATGCCGCCAAGATCGCCGTGGACATGGGCGTGATGGAAGTGGATGTGTTCGTGAAGGGGCCGGGGCCGGGCCGCGAGGCCGCCATCCGCGCCCTGCAGGCCAGTGGTCTGCGCGTGCGCTCGATCACGGATGTGACACCGATCCCGCATAACGGTTGCCGGCCGCCCAAGAAGCGCCGCGTCTAAAAAGGCAAAGTAAACAAGTGGGCAAGTAGACAAGGCTTGCCACTTGTTTCCTGATCTACTGATTTCCTTGTCTACTAGCGATCACAGGAGGACGCATGGCACGTACGATTGGACCCGTGTGTAAACTGTGCCGCCGCGAAGGTGAAAAACTTTTCTTGAAGGGCGCGCGCTGCTTATCGCCGAAGTGTGCGATTGAGCGCCGCGGTTATGCCCCCGGTCAGCACGGGAAGACCGGTCAATTCAAGCGCGGACGGTCCACAGACTATTTGAATCAGCTGCGTGAGAAACAGAAGGCGCGCCGAATTTACGGTGTGCTGGAAGCGCAGTTCCGCCGCTATTATCAGATCGCCTTGCGCAGCAAGGGCGTCACTGGCGCGATGTTGCTGGCGATTCTTGAATCCCGGCTCGACAACGTGGTTTACCGGTTGGGGTTGGCGACGTCCCGCGCGCAGGCGCGGCAGTTGGTGGCGCACGGTCACATCGATGTGAACGGCCGCCGCACTTCAGCCCCGTCGTATGTGTGCAAAGCCGGCGACGCGATCAGCGTGCACCCGGTCAGCCTGAAACTGTCGTACTTTAAGACGGTTGGCAAAGAAGTGGGCGAGTACGTTCCGCCGAAGTGGCTGAGTTTCGACTCCATGCAACTCAGCGGCAAGGTGCTCAACCAGCCGTCACGCGAAGAGATCGATCTCTCGCTGAACGAACAACTCATCGTTGAGTACTACTCTCGATAGTTTTGGATGTTGGACGTTAGGGGCTGGACGTTGGAGGGCAGGTTGAACTCCAACCTCCACTCCCAACGTCCAATCCTTGAAGCGACCGAGCGGTTGGCCTGATGGTTCGGTGGCACGAGGAGGACTCCATTGTCAAGCTTAAGCATGGTCTTGCCTAAAATCGAGACTGATGCCACATCGAAGAATTACGGGCGCTACATCATCGGCCCGCTGGAGCGCGGCTACGGCGTCACACTGGGCAATGCGCTGCGGCGTGTGCTGTTGAGCAGTCTGCCCGGCGCCGCGGTTACGTCGGTGCGGGTCAGCGATGTGCATCATGAATTCTCGGACATTCCGCACGTCCGTGAAGACATGACGCTCGTCATCCTGCAAATCAAGCAACTGCGCGTCAAGCTGCACAGTGAAGAGCCGGTGCGCCTGCGCCTCGAAGTGCGCGGCGAGGGCACCGTGACGGCGGGCGACATTCAGTGCCCGCCGGAAGTGGACATTATCAATCCCGACCTGTATCTATTCACGGTCGACAGCGACAAAGCGCGGCTCGAAATGGAAATGACCGTTGAGCCGGGACGCGGCTACAGCCCGTCCGATGAGCGCGGCCGCCTGCCGATCGGTGAACTGCCGGTCGATGCGATCTTCAGCCCGGTCAAGCGCTGCAACTACGACGTCGAGCGCGCACGCGTGGGCCAGATGACCAACTACGACAAGTTGATCATGGAAATCTGGACCGATGGCACGATGCGTCCGCAAGAAGCGCTCAGCCAGTCGGCGCGCATCTTGATGCAGCACTTCTCGCTGGTCGCGGGTGTCACCGAAGAGATCCGCATGGAGGAAGTGACGCAGGCCGCCTCGGCGATTCCGCAAGAAATCTACGAAACGCCGATCGAGCAGCTGGACCTGTCGGTGCGCGTCTTCAACTCGTTGAAGCGCACGGGCATCACCAACGTCGGCGAAGTGCTGGAGATGCTGGGCCGCGGCGAAGAAGCCATGCTCACCATCCGCAACTTCGGCGCGAAGTCGCTGACCGAACTGCGCGATAAGCTGGTGGCCAAGGGCCTGCTGAAGGCGGATGATCTGCCGTTAGGGGCGACTGCCAATCTGCCCGAAGAAGACGCCGGCGACGAATAGTCGGGCCGGAGAGGACGTTTAGACATGCGACATCGTGTAGCAGGAAAAAAACTCAGTCGAACTGCCGATCAGCGCCTGGCGCTGCGGCGTGGCCTGGTCTCTGATCTGTTCCGTCACGGCGCGATCCGGACGACCGAAGCGAAAGCCGATGCCATTCGCGGCATGGCCGAGAAGTTGATTACGTCGGCCAAGCACAGCCTGGCGGCCAACGACCCGATCAAGGTCGTCAACGCCCGGCGGCAAGCGGCCCGTCATCTGTATGGCAATGAAATCGTCAAGAAGTTGTTTGACGAAATCGCGCCCAAATACACCACCCGGCCGGGCGGGTACACCCGCACCTACAAGATCGGTCTGCGCAAGGGCGATGCTGCCCCCGTCGTTCAGATCGAACTGGTGGACGACGAAGCCTGATCGGCTATGCGCATCAAAGCCGTGATTGCCTATGATGGCACGGACTATCACGGCTTTCAGCGCCAGTCGATCGAGCGCGGCCCGACGATCCAGGGCACACTCGAAGCAGCGCTGAAGACGATCGGGCAGGCTGGGGCTGTAACAGGCGCAGGCCGCACCGACGCCGGAGTGCATGCCAGCGGCCAGGTCGTGGCCTTTGATGTGACCTGGCGGCATGGCTTGAATGATCTGCAGCGGGCGTTGAATGCGGTGCTGCCCGACAGTATCGCAGCCGTAGAACTTGAACAGGCAGCGGATGAGTTTCATCCGCGTTA
>JAUQXD010000731.1 GCA_030834835.1 Thermoflexales bacterium
CGTCATCAGGGCCGACTGAATTTCGGCCGGCGACCAGTTGGGATGCGCCGCCACGATCAGTGCGGCAGCACCGGCCACGTGCGGGCTGGCCATGGACGTGCCCTGAATCACCGCGAACCCTTCAGGGGTCTTGTAGGCCGCGAAGGTTGCCACACCAGGCGCCGCGACGCTGGGGGCAATCAGGTCAGCGACCGACGTGTTTTCGCCGCGTGAACTGAAGGAGGCCATGATATCGCCATACGACGCGTTAACATCCATGACCGTCTTCGACAGTGCCACCTGGTGCCCGGTACCGACTGCCAGCCAGGCCTTCAGTAGATTCCCGTCGCCCGTAGTGAGATATACGGCCGGAATCGGCTGCTCGGAATCCGTCGTGAAGAAGCCGGGGCCATCGGGGCCGACTTCAACCATGATCATGCCGACCGCGCCACGGGCCGCTACGTTCTGGCCCTTTTCAACGCGGCCATTTGTGCCGCGGTTGCAGACCACAACCTTGCCGTTAAAGGTGCCGTCAGCAGTAGAAATCTGGCATAACGGATCGTTATACGGCGCAGCACCGGCGTAGACGATGGGCGTCAAGCCCAGGCCGTTGGACATACCGCGGCCGTTGAGAACCGGGAGCGTGTTGGTGACGAGGCTATTTGTGGCGCTGATCACTGAGCTCAAGAATTGACGATTGGCGGTACTGGCCGCCACAGCCGTCAACCACGGCGCGCCGGCCGGTGAGCCAAGGGTCGCAAATCCCGGCCCGTTGTTGCCGGCCGAGTTAGCCACGAAGATGCCCGCATTGCGCGCGTTCAAGAAACCCACGCTGTCGAACGTCGACCACGGATCGCTGCCGCTGGTCGAGCCGATCGAGTAGTTGACCACATCCACAGTGTCGGAGATGATCTGATCGACCGCCGCCGCCAGGGCCGAGTTCGTGCAGCAGGCCGCGTACATGACGACGTTCGCGTGCGGCGCTACACCGGAAATAGTGCGCGTAAAGATCGCACCCGATGTGGAGGTAAGGGTCGCCGTGACGACATTCCCGGCGGCGGTACTGGCTGTATGGCTGCCATGTCCGTCGGCATCTTCAGGATTGCCACCATTGACCGTTGGAAAACCCCAGGCGCCAATCAGCTTGTCATTGCAGAAGCCGGGATTCGCCACACAGTAACCGACGTATACGCCGGAGCCCCAGGGATTGGTATGGTTGTAACCATCGCCGCCGATGTCGGCAAACGACAGGCTGAGGTGGTTAATGCCGGTGTCGATGACGCCGACAATCACGCCTTCACCCTTGGTCGCCGAGCCGGTCGAACTGCCATCCCAGATGGTGTCCGCGCCGATCCACTGTGGCCCGACATCCGTTTGCAGTTGAGATTCGGCGTCACGCTCAATGTAAATCACATCCGGCAGTTTTTCGACAACGGCAGCCTCGGCCGGCGTGAGGTAGGCTGCAAAACCATTATTCGCAGTGTAATACTGGTAGACAACCTTCAGGCTGCGCTTCAATGCCTGTTCGGCGGCCGCAATGCTCTGCGCATGCCTGGTCGCCAGATACGCCATATACGCCTGAGCTGCGGCGCTCTTGACGTTGAGCTTGCGCTCGCCGGTGGCCTGCGGGCTGGTTGCTTTGAGGCCATTGGTGCCACCCGTATAAGCAGCCAACGCCGGATCGGCCAGCCGAACCATGTAGATGGCCGGCTCGTTCGACAGATTCTTGGCTGGCTCAGCCGCTTCAAGTTGTTTGACTTCGGGTTTGGCTGGCGCGGCACTGCCAGCCTCAGGCGCAACGATGGCTGCACCTACCGGCAAAATGCCCAGCACCGACATCAGCATCGACACGATCACTACAATGTTAAACACCAGGTGTTTCTTGCGAAGCATTACTTATCCTCCTCACATTGTCATTAGATGAAGCATAAACTTCGGTGAGCCGCCGCTCGAATCGACCTGTTACGTCATCACCTCCTTGGATTGGGTTAAGCGGCGGGCATACGAAAAGACAACGCACACCGTGGCTCGGGGTGACGCTGTCTGGACTCAACGCACAACAGATCCACATCGGATCATTACGGGCCTGGTGTGCCAGGTTAATCGTGCTGTGTTGCGACGAACAACGGGAGAAAGTGAGATTAGTCCTGAGAGACGGTCAGGGAAGGGCTAAATCGCCTGACCTGAAACATACTTGAGAATAACTGTGTTTCATTGTGCCACAGACCATAATGCCTGTCAATGCAAAAGCCGCGGTGGTAGCTCCGCCGCGGCCTGTCGCATGACAGTCCAGATCAGGTGTGGCTCAGGCCGTCGCACGATCGCTCAACCGGAACGGATTGAAATCGGTGTCCACGTCGTAATAGTCCTCGTGCTCGGCCCGCTTGAGCAGCGCCACCACCCGATAGGTCACCGGCGTCATTAACGCTTCGATAGCAACTTTGAAAATATAATTGGTCACGATCAGATTCAGCATGATCTCCGGCACAAAACCGGGCACTTGAAATAGCGTCGCCGCTGCAACAAAGATCGATGAATCCACGCCCTCGCCGATCAACGTGCTGCCGATCGTCCGCAGCCACAAATAACGGCCCTGTGTGCGCACTTTCAGCTTCGCCAGCACGATCGAGTTGGAAAACTCGCCCACGAAATATGCAGCGAGACTCGCCACAATTATTCCGCCGCTCGACACACCGCTCAAAATCGCGTTATACATCGCATCGCCGGCGCTCACCTGCCAATTGGCTTCGCCGGGCAGGCGGCCCACCAGCCACAGGGTTGCGCCCATCAAGACCAGCGCGCCAAAGCCGGCCCAGATCACGCGCCGCGATCGTTTGTAGCCGTACACTTCTGTCAGCACGTCGCCGAAGATGTACGAGATGGGAAACAACAGCGTGCCCGCATCAAATGACAGGCGCAGCCCCAGCACGCTCACGCCCCAATCGACAATCTTCGCCGACGAGGCGATGTTGCTGACCAACAGCACCGTCACAAACAGCGCCATGATGAGATCAAAATACCTGTAGGCTTTCATGCGTCACTCTTTCTCCGAGAAGAAGCCACCCGGTTGACCGGGTGGCTTCTTT
>JAUQXD010000732.1 GCA_030834835.1 Thermoflexales bacterium
GATCGGCATCAACGCCGATCGATTATCGTGACGATCGTGGTGTATGTGGGCTGGCTGGTGGTGGTGTCAGGGCTGGCGTTGGCGGCCGTGACGGATGCCCGCACGGAGAGCCTGGTGGTTGAGCCGGATGCGGTCACGGCCATTCCGGGTACGTCATACACGCTGCGGCTTGATGCGCTCAATGACGGGCGGGCTACAGTGGCGGTCTTAAACGAAGGCCAACCAGTCGCGCAGGGCGAGTTGGCCGATCGGCAGCCGGTGGTCGCGGGCGGCCTGTCGATTTATCTGCGGGATACGGGGCCGGCCTTGATCGTTACCGCTCAACGCGGTGGTCAGGCGTTGGGCCTGCAAAGCACCGTCGATAGCCCGGCGCAGCCACAGAAGTTATTGTCGTTTGCGCCCGATCGCAGCGAGGTGTTTGTAGCCGCGCCGGATGCAGGCATTGTGCTGCAACTGACCTGGCTGTCGGCTGATCGCTATGCGGCGCAAGCCTTGCAGATGGCGACGGGCAAGGTGCTGACCGGCCGCGAGATTGCGCCGGGCGAAACGTTGAACGTTGAGGCCGTGACGTTTGCCTTTGACCCGGCCGCCTTCATCACAGTGGCGGCTGTGCAGCAGCCCGCACACTGGCTGATCATACCGGGCTGGGTGTTGATCAACCTGGGTGTGTTGGGAACACTGCTGTGGCGATCGTCGCGCGTGTGGCTGGAGGCGCAGGGCGATCAAACCCGCGTGCTGAGCGATGAGACTCAACTCGATCACGCGATGCTGACGCTGGTGGGTGAACGCCCGATCGGCCGTCTGCGCCCGACGGTGGCGCGGGCAGCGGCGGCGCTGTGGTTGATCTGGACGATCGGTCTGGGCGTGATGGCGGCCCAGGTCTATCCGCGCGCGGCCAGCCTGGAGTCGGATCGATTTACGTCGGCGGCGTGGCTGGCGGCCTGGTTGCTGCTGACGGGCAGCGTCCTTGTCCGGAGTCGCGCAGTACGGATCGGATTGATGGCGCTCGGCTTGATAGCCGGCGCAAGCGCGATCGGGTTGTACTGGCTCGCATTGACCGCGGCCTGAGGACGGGTAGGACTTTTTGTTGAGGTATAATCGCACGCGATGAAAAATCATCCAGTCACTATTGCCGTAGCAGGCGGCACCGGGTCGGGCAAGACGACGGTGGCCGAAGAGATCCTGAAGCGTGTCGGAACCAATCGGATTGCGTACCTTCAGCATGATTCGTATTACCTCGATCGCAGCCAGATGCAGCTCGATCCGCGCACGCAGAGCGTGCCCAACTTCGATCATCCCAATTCGCTGGACACCGATCTGCTGGTGAAGCACTTGCGCCAGTTGAAGAGCGGCCACGCCGCGCAGGTGCCGATCTACGATTTCACCACGGACAGCCGCGGCCCCGACGTGCGGACGGTCGCGCCGCAGCCGGTGATTCTGGTGGAAGGGCTGCTGCTGTTCGCCGAGAAGAAATTGCGCGAGTTGTTTGACATCAAGATTTACGTGGATACGGACAGCGACATCCGCTTCATTCGCCGGCTGCGGCGTGACATTGCCGAGCGCGGCCGCACCATGGAGTCGGTGATCGATCAGTATCTCAACACGGTGCGCCCGATGCACCTGGAATTTGTGGAGCCGAGCAAGCGCTACGCGGACATCATCATTCCCGAAGGCGGTTTCAATACGGTGGCGCTGGATATGGTGGTGGCGCGCATCGAGGGGATGCTGCAGCCGCTGGCGTAGGATGGATGGGCGTGTGACGTTAAATCAGGCACGAGTGTTGGTGACGGGCGCGACCGGTTTTATCGGGCGGCCGGTGTGCCGCCGATTGATCGAACTGGGCGCGGCGGTGTACGGTCTGGGGCGATCCGCTTCGGCGAAAACCGTGCCGGCCGGTGTAATGCCCCTGGCCGCTGATGTAACCGATCGGGCTGGCATCATCGCTGCATTGGAGCAGGCGCGACCGACGTTGGTGCTGCATATGGCTGCGGCCGGGGTGACTGAGCCGTTCCTGCCCATGGAGCAGGCGGTTGAGGTCAACGTGTCGGGTACAATCAATGTGCTGGAAGCCAGCTATGAGGTTGGCGTGCAGCGCTTCGTACACGTCGGCACGGCCTACGAGCGCCCGGCCTCTGAGACCGAGCGTGGCCCGAACAATCCCTACGTGGCCTCCAAGATGGCGGCGTGGTTGTTCTGGCGAGCATTTATCGAAAAGAATGTCATCGATTCGCTGGCGGTGCGGTTATATCACGTGTATGGGCCAGGGCAAGCGCGCGGGCTGATTCCGGCGGCGATGCAGGCGGCTTGTCGCAACGAAACGTTCAGAATGACGCCGGGTGAGCAGTTGCGCGATTTTGTGTACATTGATGATATCGTGGATGGCCTGGTGGCGACATTGACTTCACCTGATGTCCACGGCAAGACGTATGACATGGGTTCGGGCGTCGGTCGTCAGGTCAAAGCCGTGGTTCAGCGCATTTTTGACCTGATGGATAGTCGCGGCCATTATGTGCCTGGCGCGCTGGATTACCGGCCACATGAAGATATGAAGCTGATCGCCGAACCGGCGGTGGCGAAAACTGATCTGAATTGGTTCGCCCGGGTACTCTTTGAGGACGGCCTTGTGACTACTATCGACGCTTATCGCCGACAGATCCGATCGTTATGATTGATACTGACCAGCCTCTCCGATCTAGTATCTTAGAACAGGTTCGCCAGTTCTACGTCGAGGAACACACTCCCAAACCCTTTGTGCCCGGTGAGACACCGGTTCAGGTGGCCGGGCGCGTGTTCGATGGCGAGGATTTGACTTACCTGGTTGAGGCTGCGCTGGATTTCTGGCTGACGACGGGACGCTTTGCCAACGAATTCGAAAAGACTCTGGCGCGTACTGTAGGAACGCGCCACTCGGTCCTGGTCAACTCGGGTTCATCGGCGAATCTGGCGGCTTTGTCGGCCTTGACTTCGGCGAGCCTGGGCGATCGGCAGTTGAAATCGGGCGATGAGATCATCACCACGGCGACCAGTTTTCCCACGACCATCAATCCGATCATTCAGAATGGTCTGGTGCCAGTGTTCATCGATGTCGAGCCACTGGAAGTCGGAACGTATAATCTGGACACGCGGTTTCTGGCAGAAGCGCTGTCGCCACGCACACGCGGCATCATGGTGGCGCACACGCTGGGCAACCCCTTCAACCTTGACGCGGTCATGGCGTTTGTGCAGCAGCACAACCTGTTCCTGATCGAAGACACGTGTGACGCGCTGGGGGCGCAGTATCGCGATCGGACGGTGGGCACGTTCGGTCAGCTGGCGACCGTGAGTTTTTACCCGGCCCATCACATCACCATGGGTGAGGGCGGCGCGGTGCTCACCAGCACGCCGGCGCTGAAGAAGCTGGTGGAATCATTCCGCGACTGGGGACGTGACTGCTGGTGTGAGCCGGGTGAGTCGAATACGTGCGGCCAACGCTTCGACTGGCAGCTGGGCGAGCTGCCGTACGGCTACGATCACAAGTACATTTACTCGCACATTGGCTACAATCTTAAGGCGACGGATTTGCAGGCCGCGGTGGGCGTCTCGCAGTTGAAGAAGCTGCCGCGGTTCATTGAAACCCGCCGCCGCAATTTCCAGCTGCTTAAAGACGGCCTGCGCCGCTGGGAGCAGTTCTTGATCTTGCCGGACGCAACGCAGAATTCAAATCCGAGTTGGTTTGGTTTTCCGATGACGGTGCGTGAAGATGCGCCGTTTACGCGCCAGCAGATCATTCAATATCTGGAAGAGCACCAGATTCGCACCCGCCTGTTGTTTGGCGGCAACGTCTTGCGCCAGCCCGCTTACATCAACGTGGCGCGACGTGTGATCGGCGAGCTGGTTCAGGCCGATCGAGTGATGAACGGCACATTCTGGATCGGGGTTTACCCCGGCATCACGCCGGAGATGATTCAGTACGTGCTCGATGTGTTTGATATGTGGATGAAGAGGATCTAGCCAACTATGGATCGAAATATCCCGGTGGTGATCTTGTGCGGCGGCATGGGTACCCGGTTGCGCGAAGAAACCGAGTATAAGCCCAAGCCGATGGTCGAGATTGGCGGACGGCCGATTCTATGGCACATTCTCAAGCATTACTCGCAGTATGGTTTCAATGAGTTTATCCTGGCTCTCGGCTATAAGGGTGAGCAGATCAAGCGCTATTTTCTGGATTTTTACGCGCTGAGCCGCGACTTTGTGGTGTCATTGAACGACGGCCAGGTTCGAACCATCAATCGGAATGACAGTGAAAAGTGGCAGACACATCTGGTTGACACAGGTGCGACGACGTTGACTGGCGGCCGGCTCAAACAACTGAAGGATGTAATTGGTCAAACGACGTTCATGCTTACCTATGGCGATGGCGTGAGCGATGTCGATTTGAATCGGCTGCTCGCGTTTCACCGCTCGCATGGCGGGCTGGTAACCCTGACCGCCGTCAGGCCGCCAGCCCGGTTTGGCGCACTTGAGCTTGATGCGCAGAATCGAATTCGGCACTTCAAAGAAAAATCCATTTTGCACGAAGGCTGGATCAACGGCGGGTTCTTTGTCGTCGAGCCAGCTGCTCTCGATTACATCGAACAGGATGTGATGTGGGAACACGCGCCGATGGAACGCCTGGCGGCGGATGGGCAGTTGTATGCCTACCAGCACGAGGGATTCTGGCAGTGCATGGACACCGTCCGCGATCTCAAGTATTTGGAGTCGCTGTGGGATGGCGGTGACGCGCCGTGGCGGACCTGGTGAAGTGCGGGAGAGTTGATGATCAATCGCCTGGCAAGTGATCTGGATCATGTTTTGGCGCACACAATTGACCTGTGGGACGAGTTGCGTGGCCAACGTCTGTTTATCACGGGCGGCACCGGTTTCTTCGGTTGTTGGTTGTTAGAGAGTTTTGCCTGGGCGAATGACAAACTGGGACTGAATGCATCGGCGTTAGTCTTGACGCGTGATATTGAAGCATTCAAGCACAAAGCGCCGCATCTGGCGAGTCATCCTGCCATCAGATTTCAGTGCGGTGATGTCTGTAATTTTGATTTTCCTGTCGGTTCATTCTCTTATGTGATTCACGCCGCAACGGATGCCAGTGCGCAGCTGAACACCGAGCAGCCGCTGCACATGCTGGACACGATTATTAATGGGACGCGTCATGTGCTCGATATGGCCCGACGATGCGAGGCGCGAAAGGTTCTACTGACCAGCTCGGGAGCCATATACGGCAAACAGCCAACATATCTTACGCATGTACCCGAGGGATACTCTGGTGGCCCAGATCCGCTCGATCCCCAAGCGGCTTACGCTGAAGGTAAACGCACCGCAGAGTTGCTTACTGCGTTGTATGCCAGGCACTACAACTTGAGATTGAAAATCGCACGTTGCTTTGCTTTTGTCGGGCCTTATTTACCTTTAGATATTCACTATGCCATAGGAAATTTTATTCGTGATGGGTTGCATGGCGGGCCAATTCGGGTTAATGGAGACGGCACACCTTACAGGTCTTATTTGTATGCGGCCGATTTAGCAATCTGGCTATGGACGATATTATTCAAAGGAGAAGCGGGGCGCCCGTACAACGTCGGCTCCGCTGAAGATCTGACGATTGCTGAGTTAGCTGAGCGGGTTAGTAACGCTTTCGCACCGCGAGTCGAGGTAAAAATTACTCAAGTTGCTCAACCGGGCCGCGCCTCAGAACGCTATGTGCCCGACGTTACTCGCGCCACGCAAGAACTTGACTTGCGTCAATGGGTAACTCTATCGGACAGCCTGCAACGCACCATCCTATGGCATCGAACAACAATACAATGATGGCAACTTCCTTTCTGAAAAATGTCGCACGGCTTTGTCCCGTCTGTGATAGCACGCGCGGTGAAGTGTTGCATACACAGCGATTTGTGCTACCTGAAGGCCATCCCCTGGCGGCCGGATATGCTGTGGTCGGCTGCCCTCAAGGTGGCTTTGCTTACGCCGACACGGCTGCCGGCCAGCGTGAGTATGACGAGTTTTATGCGCGTCTGTCTAAATATACCGACAACAAGACTTCAACGGGGGGAGGCCTTGCAGCGTGGGATGCTGATCGATTGCGCCACACAGCACAAGACATTGCCCGTGTGATTCCTCGGCGTGACTCTCATATTGTGGATATTGGCTGTGCCAACGGCGGACTACTGCAATCTCTGCGCGATCTGGGCTATTCTAATCTGTGCGGGATTGATCCTGCGCCTGCCTGTGTCGCACAGGCGGCGCAGGTCTCGGGGGCAGTCACCTACTCTGGTTCACTATCGAATATTCCCGCTGAAGCAGGCGTCTTTGATGTAATCATCTTGTCGCATGTATTAGAGCACGTGAAGGATCTGCGTCCTGCACTCGAAGGATTGGAGCCTTTCTTGAAACCAAATGCGTCGCTCTATGTTGAGACGCCAGACGCAAGTCGCTATGCGGAATTTGTCTTTGCACCCTTTCAAGATTTCAATACCGAACATATCAATCATTTTTCGGTAGCCGGGATGACTAATCTGCTGCATTGTTGTGGATTTGCGCCGTTCGAATCTGGCACAAAGGATATTCTATCTGCCCCCGATATGCCATATCCAGCCCTGTTTGCCTTTGCCAGGCGGATCTCTGGCTCACCGGTGATCGCTTCAAAGGATGTCGAACTTAAATCACGCTTGCTTGAATATATTGCGCTATCGCAACAGGTGATGGATGAAATCGAAGCCCGCCTGAAGACTGTGCTGGCACAAGACCTCGAAGTAATTGTATGGGGCACTGGCCAACTGGCGATGAAACTATTGGCAGAAACGTCGCTGGCGCAAGCCCGGATCGAGGCTTTTGTGGATGGTAATCCGCTGTACCACGGCCAGCGCTTACAGGGAATTCCTATCGTTGCACCGGAAGAGATCGGCGCCAGCAATCATCCCATCCTGGTAACGTCGATCTTGCATCATCGAGCCATTGCCGAAAAAATCAGGCAACTCCATCTGCCAAATCCCATTATCGCGTTAAGGACCATTTGACCTCTTATGTCAGCATCTTTACGCATAAAACTCAGCGATTACGTTGCCCAAACTCTGGCGAACTATGGCGTCCGCCACGTCTTCATGCTCACGGGCGGCGGCGCGATGCACCTCAACGACTCGCTTGGCCATGAGCCACGCATCCGCGTCATCTGCAATCATCATGAACAGGCCTGCGCAATGGCGGCCGAAGGTTATGCGCGGGTCACGGGCCACATCGGGGTGATTAATGTTACGACGGGTCCGGGCGGCATCAACGCTCTGAACGGCGTCTTTGGTGCCTGGACCGATTCGATCCCGATGCTGGTCATCTCAGGACAAGTCAAGCGCGAAACGATGATGGGCACCTACAACATCCCCGGATTGCGTCAACTGGGCGATCAAGAAGCTGACATTATCAGCATGGTCAAAGGCATAACTAAATATGCCGTGACTGTGACCGACCCCTATTCGATCCGGTATCATCTGGACAAGGCGCTTCATCTGGCAACCAGTGGACGCCCTGGTCCCTGCTGGCTGGATATTCCAATTGATGTACAAGCCAGTCCGATCGAGATTGATAAGCTCATCGGCTATGATCTGGCCGAAGATGCACCGCGTTGGGAGATGGATCAGATTGCGCAGCAGTGTCGAGTCATCATCGAACGCCTCAAAACCTCGGTACGGCCCGTCATTCTGGCGGGTAGCGGCGTGCGTCATGCGCACGCCCTGAGTATTTTCGATACAGTCATTCACAAATTGGGCCTTCCGGTTACCACGGCCTGGACACACGATCTGATCGCTTCAGACGATTCACTTTTCTGCGGCCGCCCAGGTACCATTGGAGATCGCCCTGGAAATTTCGTGGTGCAGAACGCTGACACGCTGTTGATTATTGGCAGTCGCCTGAACATTCGTCAAGTCAGTTACAATTGGGCTGCTTTTGCCCGCGGCGCCTGCAAAATTCAGGTTGATGTTGATCTGGCCGAATTGAACAAGCCGATTGTTCAACCAGATATTGCCGTTCATTGTGATGCGCGCGTTTTCCTGGAAGAACTAAACCGGCAGCTAGATCTGGAAAACTGGAATGCGGCGTGGCATAGTGATTGGCTAGCCTGGTGTAGAGATTGCGTGGCGCGTTATCCGGTTGTGCAACCTCATCAGCGCCTTGTCGAGCAGGTTATTAATCCCTATCATTTCATCGATGTGCTTTTTCATCATCTTGCCGACGACGATGTGGTCGCCTGTGGCAACGCCACGGCCTGCATTGTACCTTTCCAGGCAGCTTTTCTTAAGAAACAGCAACGATTGTTCTCCAATTCTGGTAGTGCCTCCATGGGCTACGATCTACCGGCGGCTATCGGTGCCGCGGTTGCCCGCGAAGGAGGGCGCGTTATTTGTCTGGCCGGGGATGGCAGTCTTCAGCTGAATATCCAGGAACTACAAACCCTGGTCCACTATCGGTTACCGGTGAAAATCTTTGTTCTAAACAACAACGGCTATCTCTCAATTCGCCTTACCCAGGGAAATTTCTTCAAGCGCTTCATCGGTGAAAGCTCCAGTAGCGGTGTTTCTTTTCCAGATATCATCAAGATCGCGCAGGCTTATGGCTTGCCAGCCCTGCGTATTGAAGGGCCAGCCTTTGCTGAACAGATCGATCAAGCGTTGAATGCGCCCGGACCCGTCGTCTGTGATGTGCTCCTCGATCCTAATCAGCCATTTGAGCCGAAGCTTAGCTCTAAACAGCTGCCTGATGGACGCATGGTCTCAGCGCCGCTTGAAGACCTTTTCCCATTTTTGCCACACGCTGAGCTCTTGAGCAATCTTTTCATACCGCCGCTGGAAGAGTAGCGAAGAACATGATTGACGCAGTGATTTTCGATCTCGATGGCACGCTGGTCGATTCGCTGGCTGGCATTGAATATGCCGCAGACGCCGCATGGGCAGCCATCCGGCCCGATCGGGCCTGCCCTCCCCTGCGGCCACTGATTGGTCCGCCGATTCGTGACATGTTTCAGCGCGCGTGGCCAGACGCTACCACCGAGACTCTACTGGCCCTTGAGCATGCCTTTCGAGAGGTATATGATAGGGATGGCTGGCGAATGACCACAACCTATCCTGGGGTCATCGAAACACTGGCATCCATTGTTACGGCCGGCTTTCTCTGTCTGGGCGTGACCAACAAACCTCAGTTTGCCACACAGCGAATTCTCGAACATTGCACTCTGAAGAAATACTTCCGTGAATTCCTTTCGCCTGACTCTGGTGAACCAATCTATGCTTCTAAAGCTGATGCCGTCTCCGCTTTGCTTGTACGGCACAGCCTTAACCCGAGTGCCACACTACTCGTAGGTGACTCGCTCGATGATGCCCGCGCCGCGCAGGCATGTGGATTGCAGTTCGCAGCTTTTACGGGGGGCTACGGTCAGGTCGAACAGCAAATTGACTTTCCAATTGAATTAAAATTTGCGCGCTTTACCGATCTGCTCTACGTCATCGATAAAGGAGGCGCCTGATATGAGACGCTTCCAGCCCGTCTTGAGCCTGGATTATCACCACACAGTCATCCTGTACGGCGCAGGCAACATCGGCCGCGAGGTCCATGCGATCCTGACGCAGCATGGCTGGCGTGTACGTTGCTTTCTCGATCGGAATGCTCAGCCAGGTGCACATTGGCAAGGTGTGCCTGTTTTACATCCAGACAATGACGTGCTCACGGCCGAAGAACATGGCTGGCCGGTAATCATCGCCATCTTTAATCGTGATGTCGATATCCCCGCAGTCGCAGATACTCTGACAAAACTGGGCCATACGATCTGTATCTCCTTTGTCGACTTTCATGCGCGGTTTGCTGCGGAATTGGGCGATCGTTTTTGGCTTGAGAACCGCAGTCGCTATGCAGCTTACAGCGAAGATATTAACCAGGCGCAAGCTTTGTGGGCTGACGAAATCAGTCAGAAAACCTACGCTGATTTCATCGCATTTCGACAGACAGGGGATTACGCTAAGTTGCCGTGTCCCAGGCCCGACCAGACCCAATACTTTCCCACCGATATCGCCGGCTGGCCTCCCGCGCCACCTTTGCGGTTTGTTGATTGTGGCGCATACGATGGAGATACCTTAGCAGTATTAGTTCAGGCCAATCGTCCAATTGAAGCGGTTGCCGGATTTGAACCTGATCTCACGAACTTCCAGCGGCTGGCTGACCGGGCGCGGAACTTTCGGCCCATGCCTCGTGATGGGATAACCCTGTGGCCGTGTGGTGTTGCAGAGCAAACTGGAACACTTACCTTTTCGGCGGGACAGGGGGAAGGCAGTCGCCTTAGCCAGGAAGGCAACACTACCATACAGTGCGTGGCGCTGGACGATGTGTTGTCAGGCTTTCGACCTACTCTAATCAAAATGGACATCGAAGGCGCGGAGCCAGACGCGTTAAGAGGTGCCCGGCGACTTATCACTGATTATCGACCGGGCCTGGCGATTAGCGTTTATCATCGGCCCGATCATCTCTGGCAAATTCCACTCATGCTACATCACTGGCAGAGCGGCTATCAGTTTTATCTTCGGGCGCATGCCTTTGACGGCTTTGATACAATTCTATATGCCGTACCCCAGAGGTAAGGGGCCCGTCATGCTCGCCGGGGCCGTATAGATCCGGCGACAGAGAGAATCTCTGACACATCGGCGAGACCAGACAAACCAGGAAAGGAACCGGACATATCATGATTGATCGTCAAATCTTCGAAGATCTTTTTGTACTCGAACTGGCCAATAACCACCTGGGCAGAGTGGAGCGTGGCCTGAAGATTATTGCTGACTATAGTCGTGTCGTTCGCTTTAACGGGGTTCGCGCGGCTATTAAGTTGCAGATTCGGGATGTCGACAATTTTATCCACAAGGATTTTCGTGAGCGCACCGATATCCGTTATATCAAGAAAACGCTGGATACACAACTCTCGCGCGAGCAATACGCCCGGCTGATTCAGGCCATTCGGGAAGGGGGCTGCATCCCCATGGCGACCGCGTTCGATGAAGCCTCAGTCGATTTCTGCGTGGA
>JAUQXD010000733.1 GCA_030834835.1 Thermoflexales bacterium
TCTGACGGGTACCTGGCTGGCCGACAGCGGCGCATATTTCATCGGCTCACGGCTTGGCCGGCACAAGATGACGCCGACGCTCAGCCCGAAGAAGAGCTGGGAAGGTCTGGCGGGGGGCGTGCTCTTTGGGATGGCACTCACGCCGATCGTGGCGTTGGCATTTGGCTTACCGTGGATTCACGGTGTCGCGCTTGGCTTGATCGGAGCAACGATCGGCACGCTGGGTGATTTGTCCATCTCAATGATCAAGCGGCAGGTCGGCGCTAAAGACTCCGGCCAGTTAATTCCCGGCCACGGCGGCGCACTCGATCGATTGGACAGCCTGCTGTTTACGGTGATCGTTGGCTATTACTATCTCAACTGGATCGCGCACATAGGGAGGCCCTGACATGACATCGACTACGATCATTCCCGATCCCGATCGCAACCTGGCGCTCGAACTCGTCCGTACCACCGAAGCCGCCGCCATGTCGGCCGCGCGGCAAATGGGCCGCGGCGACAAAATCGCGGCCGATCAGGCCGCCGTCAATGCCATGCGCTTGATGTTCAACACCGTCGACATGGACGGCATCGTCGTCATCGGCGAGGGCGAAAAAGACGAAGCGCCGATGTTGTTCAATGGCGAGCGACTAGGTACAGGCGCGCTGCCGCAGGTAGATATCGCAGTGGACCCGATCGACGGTACGCGCTTAACGGCGCTGGGGCTGCCGGGCGCAGTCGCGGTGGTGGCCCTGGCCGAGCGCGGCACCATGTATAACCCCAAGCATCTGGTCTACGCCAACAAAATCGCAGTCGGCCCGCGAGCGCGCGGCACAATCGACATCAACGCGCCGGTCAAAGATAATTTAGTTAAAGTCGCCAAAGCCCTGGGCAAAGACCTGCACGATCTCACTGTCGTCATCCTCGATCGCGATCGTCACAAAAACCTGATCCGCGACGTCCGCGAGTGCGGCGCGCGCATTAAACTGATCAGCGACGGCGATGTGGCCGGCGCGCTGTCAACCGTGTTCAGCGATACTGGCGAAGATATTCTCATGGGCATCGGCGGTTCGCCCGAAGCCGTCATTACAGCCGCCGCGTTGAAATGCGTGGGCGGCGAGCTTCAATGCAAGATGTGGGCGCGCGACGAAAAAGAACGCCTCAAGGCGCTCGATTTCGACATCGATCTCAATCGGGTGCTGACCACCAATGATCTCGTGGCCGGCAATAACGTGTTCTTCGCGGCCACCGGCATCACCGACGGGCAACTCGTCGGCGGCGTGCGCTACGAGGGCAATTCGATCCATACCAGTTCGATCGTCATGCGCAGCCTCACCGGCACCATCCGCCGCATCGAATCGCAGCACTTCCTGGACAAACTCAATCTCGTCACCAACATCTACGATCAAGCTTAACCTGGCAACAGGTGTGGAGGAACCACTGTGGACTTTGTAGAACTCGAAGCTAAAACACTGACCGAATTGCGCGACATCGCCAAGACGATGGATATCTCGGGCTATCGCCGCCTCAAGAAAGACGACCTGATCTTGCGCCTGTTGCGCGCCAAGGCCGAGGGGCAGGGCTACATCTTTGGCGGCGGTGTCCTGGACATCGTCGACGAGAACATCGGCTTTCTGCGCAGCGAGCACTATCTGCCCGGGCCGGAAGACGTGTACGTCAGCCAGAGCCAGATTCGGCGCTTCGGATTGCGCACCGGCGACATGGTCATCGGTCAGGTACGCCCGCCCAAAGACAGCGAGAAGTATTACGGCTTGCTGCGGGTGGAAGCCGTCAACGGCCTCGATCCGGAAGCAGCCAAGACGCGGCCCAACTTCGAGAAGCTCACGCCGATCTTCCCCAACGTGCGCTTCAACCTGGAGACCGAGCCGGCCAACATCACCACCCGCCTGCTGGACCTCGTCGCGCCGATCGGGCGCGGGCAGCGCGGCCTGATTGTCTCGCCGCCTAAATCCGGCAAGACGACCGTGCTCAAGCATATCGCCAACTCCATCTCCGTGCGCTATCCCGACGTGCATCTGATGGTCGCCCTCATTGGCGAGCGCCCGGAAGAAGTGACCGACATGGATCGCTCGGTGGACGCCGAAGTGATCAGCAGCACGTTCGACGAGCCGCCGACCAGTCACGTGCGCGTGGCCGAGATGGCGTTGTCGCGTGCCAAGCGACTGGTCGAAGGCGGGCGGCACGTGGCGATCTTGATGGATTCGATGACGCGGTTGGCGCGCGCCTATAACTTGATCGTGCCGTCGAGCGGGCGGACGCTATCGGGCGGTCTGGATCCGGCGGCCTTGTATCCACCCAAAGGCTTCTTCGGCGCAGCCCGCAACATCGAAGAGGGCGGTAGTTTGACCATCATCGCCACCTGCCTGGTCGATACCGGCAGCCGCATGGACGATGTGGTGTACGAAGAATTCAAGGGTACCGGCAACATGGAGCTGCACCTGAGCCGCCGCCTGCAAGAACGCCGTGTCTTCCCGGCCTTCGATGTCGATCGGTCCAGCACCCGCCGCGAAGAGCTCCTCCTCGAGCCCGACGTGTTGAGCAAAGTCTGGACGATGCGCCGGATGTTGTCGCAGATGATGGCACCGCCGCCGATGGGCGCAGGCATGGATAACACCAATGCCATGGAACTGCTGATTACGCGCCTAGGCCGCACCAAGACCAATACCGAGTTTTTGGCCAGCCTGCGCGACGATTTCTAGCCCCCGACCGGCCGCTTGCACAGGTAAGTGGCTATGGTATAATTTTGACTCATCTATGACCGTGAGCGGCGCTCCTGGCAGCACGGCAGTCGGCTATGTGCCAGATTGAGTAGTTGCCCGGATTTCTGCCGCGATCACCAACTTATGAGCCATACTGAACTTACACCCCGTGTTGCGCGTCGGCTGTTCATTAGAACAGCCGACGACACATCAGTTTCATCTGTTAGAGAAACATCTCAGCGCACCGCCCTGTCGGTGACAACAACCGTCGCTGCAGAAGCCAGTGCAGAACCTGGCCCAATAGCCCGCGCCAACCTTGCCCTGGAGCGCTGGCTGGCACAGGCGGCTGTGCAGCTGGGTCAATTGACCTGGCAGATCAACAGCGACCAGGCCAGAGCGACGATCCTTAGAGTCACCTCGCATCTGGTGATCCTGGCGGTGTTGATCGGCGCAGTCGGTATGGCGGGTGCAGCCCGCGCGGCCACGCCTGCCAGCCGGGCCGGACGACAGATCGCTTCGTCGGGCGAGCCAGGACGCAATGTCTCCGCCAGCGTCTTGCTGGTCGGTCAGCCTGTAACCAACACCGAAGAAAACCTGGTTTTCGTGGGCCAGGGTGGCCCGATCTTAATCGATCAGGCCGTCGTTGCCCCATTAGCCAATCCGTACACCACAATTCCAAATCGCCAACGCCGCGACATCTTGCTCTATACCGTACAGGCGGGCGATACCCTCTTTGGCATTGCCGCCCTCTACGGATTAACACCCGAATCGCTGTTGTGGGCGAATTTCGAGGATCTGCAGGACAACCCCCACTTGCTGAAGACGGGCATGGAATTGAACATCCCGCCCGTTAATGGCATCGTATATACCGTCGAATCAGGCGATACCGTCGAAAGCATCGCCGAGAAATACAAAGCCACCGTCGAGGCCATTTACCAGGACGGGTTTGAATGGAATCAACTCAAGCCCGGTCAGCAGCCTCAGGCGGGCGCGACGTTGATTATCCCGGGTGGCAGCCGCGAATTTAAGTCATGGGCGCTGACGCAGGCCGAAAATTCGCCAACCTCTACTGGCTCCACAGTCGCCGGCGTGCCGGTGGCGCGCAACTCCAACGCCGGATTCTGCCCTGACGTGCAGGCCGGGCTGGTGGGCACAGGCGCCTTCATATGGCCGGCGAACGAGCACTGGGTGTCGGGCAACAACTACGCGCCGTGGCATCCCGCGCTCGACATCGCCGCGCACATGGGCGATCCCATCTATGCGGCGGACAACGGCGTGGTGGTCTACGCGGGTTGGAACACGTGGGGTTACGGCAACCTGGTCGTCATCGATCATGGCAACGGCTGGCAAACGTGGTACGCGCACAACAGCGCCCTCTACGTCGGCTGCGGTCAGAACGTCTTCCAGGGCAGCACGATTGCGGCCGCTGGCTCTACTGGCCGGTCCACTGGCCCGCACCTGCACTTCGAGACGCGC
>JAUQXD010000734.1 GCA_030834835.1 Thermoflexales bacterium
GCGAATTTGTAACCCGGCCCGCCCATGCCCGTGCCCGTTGGATCGCCGCCCTGCGCCATGAAGCCCTTGATCACGCGATGGAACGTCACGCCGTCATAGAAGCCGTCGCGCGCCAGAAAGACGAAGTTGTTGACCGTCTTCGGCGCTTTGTCCGCAAACAACTCGATGACGAAGTCGCCGGCCTCGGTCTTGAACGTCGCCGTGTACTTCTTCTTCGGATCGATCACCATCGCGGGCGCTGCTGCATATTGCTTAGCCATACTGCCTCCAGATTGAATGAGTAGACCTCAGAGGTTTTCGCGGCGCAACCGCGCCGGAACCTCCGAGGTCTATTTTACCCTATCGCAAATACTGATCGAAGAACCCCAGGATCGTGCGGGAGATAACGGCATGTGGCGGGTCGATCGGTCCGCCGCGCGCCCAGAAGCCGTGCCCCGCATTGTGGACAATCACCAGATCCGACTTCACGCCGGCCGCCGTCAGCACCTCCTGCAAAATCACCGATTGCGTATACGGCACGGTCTCGTCGAAGTCGCCGTGCAAGATCAGAAACGGCGGATCGTCCGGCGAAGCATACGTCGTGGAACTGGCCTCTTTCAAGATCGGATCAGTCTGGCTCTTCGCACGGAATACCATCCGATCGAGCCCGCGCACATTGCCGACCACATATTCCGTAGTCAAATCGTGGATGCCATACATATCCACTACGGCCTGTACGCGGCTCGATTGATCCAGATACTGCCCCACGTCCCAGCCCGCCGATTGATCACTCGTGCCCAGCAGCGAGACCAGATGCCCGCCCGCGCTGGCCCCCCACGCCCCGATGCGATTCGGATCGAGATTGTATTGCGCGGCATTGGCGCGCAGCGATCGCACCGCGCATTTCACATCCTGGATGTTGGCCGGGAAAGTGGAGGTCGGCGCGAGACGATAATCGATCGAGGCGATGAAGTAACCGCGCCGCGCCAGTTCCAAGAAGTAACTCATACCGGGCGTACCGGTCTTGGTGCCCGCCACCCAGCCGCCGCCATGCACAAACATGATCACGGGCGCAGGATCGGCGGGCTGCATCGGCCAGTAGGCATCCATCTTCAACTCGGTGCCGTCGTCAGCGGTGCAATACGTGATGTCGCTGACCATCTGCGAGAAGGTGTAAGTCCCGCCGGCCTGGACCGGCGCAGGTTTGGCTTCAAACGTGGGGACGCCACGCGCCACTACATTCGGAACTTCCGTTGGTGCGATCACGATCGCAGGTAGATCACCCGTCGATTGATAGCGGCTCTGCATGAATGATCGAAACGCTTCGCCGTTGGGCCGCAGCGATCCATCGTCGTTGTTCAGCGCCGCGCTGAGCGGCGTGGCGCGATCGAGACTGAACCACACCACGATCGACAACTTCAGATCGAGCGCGGCGGCCATGAGCCGATCGACCGCTTCCGGCGTTTGCTCGCGCTGACCAAATTCATTGCTCATCAACGGCAGCGTGCTCGTTCGGCGCAAATAGGCCACTACTTCAGACAACGCCGCTTTATCGGGAATGTACCAGTGAAAATTCAGGTAGTCCTGGCCGGTGGCAGCATAGCGCGCCAATAGGTTGCGGCTCTTTGCCAGGGTGGTTTGATATGTGGGGTCAAGTTGATTGACGGCCGTCAGGCGGCACAGATCGGCGGGCAGGTCCGGCGTGGCGCGCTGTGTAAACGCGCAGGCTTCCGTCAACAGGCCGCGTTCGATGGTGTCGGCCCAGACCAGCAACGCCACCGCCTCGCTGCCCAGACCGCCGTTCGCGCACTTAGCCTGGCGGGCATGGGCTTCTTCACAGGCCGCTTGCAGTTGCGCCACATACTCATCGACGCTGCCCGCCCAGGACAACTCAGACGTTTCCTCGCCCTCGACGACGAGCACGGCCGGATGATGTGTATCGACGATGCTGCCGACCGCCTGACGATACGCGGCCAGATCACGGGCAGGCGTCGTCGCACCGCCCGCCCCCACGTTATTGCGCACGGTTAAGATCAATTTCAGGCCGGCGCGCGGCGCGAGTTCGCAGGCAGCATCGTAACACGCGCCCTCCCAGCCTTCCGCGGCGACATACCACGGCCGAAAATACGCCACGCCCAGTGCTTTGCTCAACTCGACGCGATGTTGATCGCTCAACGCATTGCCGCCTAACAGCAGGCCAAAGGGATTGCCCGATGGCTGATCCGTCGGCGGCGCGGCCGCGATCGGGAGCGTGGGGGTGGCGGCGGGAACCGATCGGGCGGGTGCCGCGCGCGCGTCATCCGCCCGCGTAGGATCGATCGACGTGATCGGTGGGGCGGCATTCGCCGCTGGATCGCCGCACGCATTCAGCGTCGCTGCGCCGATCGCGATCAACAGCCACCACGCGATTGATTTTATCCGGGGAGAAATTTGTCGTCGAATCAACATTGGCGCAATTGTACGCGATTCGCAGATTTCGTGGGGCGATCAAGGGACGCCAATTTCTCAGCCCGCAGCAATGCTCAATGTGTCATTCCGAGATGGCCATCCCTCAAACGCGATGCGTGAAGACAGGCACTTGCCAGTGAGTGTCATTCCGAAGGAGCGTTCTTTTCCGCGACTGAGGAATCTCTGGCCCGGCCAGACACATCGCCTGCCCCGCCGGAGATTCCTCGCTCGCTCGGAATGACACGCAAGGGCAAGTCTGCCACCGCAGGTGTGATGTGGCACCGGCCAAATTGAAAATTGCGGCTCAGTCCTTTGGCGGATTGACGCAATCAACCGATCGGGCGTAAACTTGCCCCGCCCATTTTATCGCAGGAGTTTCATATGGCTAATTGTGATGTGTGTGGTGTCATTACTTCCGCGCGAACCAGTCCCACGTACGCCGCGCCGGAATTTCGCCGGCTGGTGAGCCGGGGCTATACGCCCGATCAGGCCGCGATCGATCGCGCGGTGGCTAACGGCTTAGCGGCTGCGCGTGATAGCGTGGTTCCGCAGTGGCAGAAGAAGGTTGCGGAGAAGCACACCGACTGGCTGTTGTGCCGCGACTGCGCGGCGCGCGCGGCTGAGTATCGATTCAAAGGGCCGGCCCGCAATCCGCGCTGGTGGCTGCCATGGGCGGTCGGGATTGCCGTGATCCTGATCGCATTGGCAGCGATCGTGATCATCAATGCGCCCAAGTCGCAGGCCCGATCGTTGGGCGGCTACGATCTGGGCAACGCCATTATCACCAGTATCGCCTTCTCACCCGATGGACAATTTCTGGCGGCGGGTGACGGCGAGCAGCGGGTGCGCGTGTGGAGCGTGAAAGACGAGCGTGTTGTCGCTACGTTGACGGGCCACCAGTCACCCATCACGGGCGTGGCTTACTCGCCCGATGGCAGGTGGATTGCAGCGTCCGGCAAAGACGAACACATCATCGTGTGGGACGCGGCCTCGGGCCAGATCGCGCGGCGGTGGACGGGCCACTCGCTGGCGATCACGGCGCTGGCCTTTTCACCCGACGGGCAATGGCTGGCGACGGCCAGCCACGATCAGACGATCAAGTTGTGGGACGCAGCCACGGGCGCCGAGGTGCGCACGTTCAGCGGTCACTCGCTGACCGTGACCAGCCTCGCTTTCACGCCGGACGGTCAATCGCTCGTTTCCGGCAGCGCCGATCAATCGCTTAAGATCTGGGATGTCGCCACGGGCCGGTTACTCGGCACACCGGGCGCACACGCGGGAGCCATCAAGGCCGTGGCGATCTCGCCCAACGGTTTGCTCATCGCGTCAGGCAGCAATGATTTCAGCGTCAAAATCTGGGACACCGTGGCGGGCGAGATTGCGCGCACACTGGGCGGACATGAATCGCCCGTGGTGGCCGTGGCCTTTTCGCCGGACAATCAACGGCTGGCTTCAGGCAGCGAAGATGGCCGTGTCAAAGTGTGGGATGTAAAGACCGGCCAGGCGCTGCACACGTTGAGCAATTACCAAGAGGCGCTGTTGACCAGCCTGGCCTTTTCGCCGGACGGCACGCTGCTGGCGGTGGGCAACTCCATCGATGTGA
>JAUQXD010000735.1 GCA_030834835.1 Thermoflexales bacterium
AGCCGATCAAACCCACGCGCTGAACGGGCGTCGGCGTCGCGTTGAAGTACGGCGCAATCGCGAAGTAGTCCCACGTGCCATTAGTCTGGATTGTGTTCGGGTTGTAACTCGAGTGGATGCCTTGTCCATCGTTGAGCAGCAAATAGCGCGTTTGATTGCGCTCGACCACTTGAATGAAGTTGTAAGACGATTCGCCCTGATAGATCGTGCCCTGCAAATCGCTGAAGGAAATGGGCAGCAGCACGTGCAGCGCGATCAAAATGATCGGCAGGATAATCAACGGCAAGCCTTTGCGCCGCAGGCCGATCAAACCAATCACGATCAAAATCAGCGCCAGCACCACGAACGTACCGCGCGTGCCGATGAGGTTGAGCAGTAGCAGTTCGGGCGTGAACGAGCCGATGAAACTGCCCAGCGTCGAAACGGCATACAGGCGGCCCGCCGTGCGCCCCGATTGTTCCACGCTGCCGAACGAGAGCCGCAGCGCGAAGGGCGACACACAGCCCAGCAGCGTCACCGGTATCGAGAAGAGAATCAGCGTGATCAAGAACGCAAAGGCGAGCAAGGCCGCATCGAAGTTGGCCAGGTTCTGCAAGTTGTCTCGGGTCAGGCGCAAGAGCGGCTGCGCGATGAAGGGGATGAGGCCCACGATGAAGGCCGCCCACACGATGATGCGGTACAGCGTTTCGGCGCGCGGCGATCGATCGGCCCAGCGTCCGCCCAGAAAGTAGCCCGCGGACAGGTACAATAAGATCAGGCCGATGACGACGGCGGAGATGAGGTTGGATGCGCCGAAGACGGGCGCGAACAACCGGAAGGCGGATAGTTCCACGGCCAGCGTGACGAGTCCGCTGAAGAAGACGGTGGTGAGGAGGCGGTGGTTGGTCAAGGGGTTACCTGGTAGATGGGTAATTTGGTAGATTAGTAGATTGGTAGATTAGTGAACTGGTCAATTGGTGATCGGTCAACTGGTTGACGGGTGACTGATTGACCAATTACCGATTGACCAATGTACCAATGTACTAACTTACCAGTGCATTGCCGTTCGCACTGCGCGGTATTATAATCGAAATCGTCGAGGCCGACCGTCGTGTCGGCTTTTGTTTCGCAAGTGAGGTGACATGATCGATTCTCAGAATCCAACTCCGCGGTCCGGAGCCGGCGATCGCAAGGCGCCGCGCCGCAACGAGTTGCGCCGTAACGTCGCCGCGATGCTCGTCGACAGCGGCGCCTTTGGCGGCGCGCTGGGCTTCATGGGCTACAGCACGGTGCTGCCCAGTCTCGTCATTTCGTTGACGAACTCCGAGCCGCTGGTCGGCCTGGTCAACACGCTGTTTATGGGCATGTGGCTGCTGCCGCAGCTGCCCGCCGGGCGCTGGATGGCCAATCGGCCGCGCAAGAAGCCGGTATTGCTGGCGTCGGCGGTCATCGGGCGTTCGCCCGTGCTGCTCCTGGCCCTGGCCCTGGCGTTGAATCTCGATCGCACGCTGTTGTTTGTCCTGCTGGCTGTGACGATCGTGCTGTTCCGCGGCTTCGATGCGGTCTCGGCGGTGGCGTGGTTCGACATCATCAGCAAGATGCTGCCGCTTAACCTGCGCGGACGAGTGCTGGGCTGGGCGCAGGCCGTGGCGTTTATGCTGCAATTCGGGGTGTCGTTTCTGGTGACCTGGGCCTTGAGCACGAACGGGCCGGCGTTTCCGGGCAACTACGCGCTGCTGATGGGCCTGGCCGCGCTGGCGCTGATCACGTCGACGACCTCACTGCTGTTCTATGGCGAACCACCAGGCGACGTGACCAACAACGTGTCCGGGCAGTTGAGTATCATGGCACACGCGAAACACATCCTGAAAAACGATCACGCGTTTCGCCAGAGTTCGATCGCGCGGGTGTTGAGCGGCGGCATTGCGCTCGCCATTCCGTTTTATTCCGTTCACGCCATCCGGCAGCTGGCTCTGCCCGAGAATTTGCTGGGCATCTTCCTGGCGGCGCAGACCATTGGCGGCGTAGTGTCGGCGCTGATCACCGGCGCAATCAGCGAGCGCCGCGGGTCGCGGATCGTCATTCGCATCACGCTGCTGCTGGCGATGGTGCCGCCCGCGCTGGGCGTGTTGCTCAACCTCCTCGGGCCGGGCGGCGGCGCGCTGTTGACGATTGGTAATATCTTGATCTTCACCGCCATCGGCGCGACGGACGGCTCGTTTTTGCTGGGCTTTTTGCAGTACATCATGGAGATTGCGCCCGACGTGGAACGCACCGCTTACACCGGCCTCGCCAACACGATCGGCGGGGTGACCGTCGTGGCGTCGTTGATCGGCGGCGTGCTGTTGCAAGCCACATCGTATCCGGTACTGTTCATCGCGGCGGCGGCG
>JAUQXD010000736.1 GCA_030834835.1 Thermoflexales bacterium
GCTCAATAACTTAGTCATTGGCCTGACCATTGGCCGCGACTGGACCAACTTGGCGAAAGCCCGCCGCTATTACGCTGCCCATCCCGAGCAAGCCCTGCGCTTGTTGCTGATGAACCCGAGGCGGACTTTGTGAGAGCCGTGGGTCCTGCTTCACTTGCCTTGCCTTTCGCTTGCGCCTATAATCACCAGCGTACTCTACGCACTCTCATTTGAGGTAAATTCTCCATGTGGCAGACCTACTTCACTCCCACCACGCTTGACGACACGCTGCGCTTGCTGGCGCAACACGGCAAAAACGCGCGCATCATCGCCGGCGGCACTGATTTAATCATCGAACTGGAGCGCAAGATTCGATCGGCGCAAGTGCTGATCGATATTTCGCACATCCCCGGTCTCGATCAAATTCGGCTCGAAAAAGACGTCTTCCATCTGGGACCGCTGGTCACCCACAATCAAGTCGTGGCCTCGAAGGACATTGTCGAGCGGGCGTATCCGCTGGCGCGCGCGTGCTGGGAAGTGGGCGCACCGCAGATTCGCAATCGCGGCACGATTGCCGGCAACCTGATCACGGCCTCGCCCGCCAATGATACGATCGTGCCCCTGTGGGCGCTGGGCGCATCGGTCACACTGCGCTCGGTGCGCGGCGAACGCACGCTGCCCTTCTACGAATTCTACAAAGGCGTGCGCAAGACCGCGATGGATGACGACGAAATGTTGATCGACATCTCGTTCCCGGCCATGAACGAAGATGCCCACGGCGCCTTCATCAAGTTGGCGTTGCGCCGCGCACAGGCGATTTCCGTCGTCAGCACGACCGTGATTCTGGAGATGCACCGCGACGCGATCGTGAAAGCGCGCATCACTTACGGCGCGGTGGCCCCCACGATTGTGCGTGCACCCGATGTCGAGAAATACCTCGTAGGCAAGTCGCTGACCGAAGAAGTGATCGCGCTGGCAGGCGAATTGGCAACCCACGCCGCCAGACCGATCGACGATGTGCGCGGCCCGGCGGACTATCGCGTGGAGATGCTGCGCGTGACGACACTGCGGGCTTTGCGGCAAATTTGTGACGGCCGCGAACGCGCGGATTATCCCGGACATCCGGCGCTGCTGTGGGGCAAATCGAACGGCCACTTCCCGACGTGGCCCGAACCGCAAGTGCTGGTACATTCCGAAGGCGGCCACGAATCGATCGAGACGACCGTCAATGGCAAACGCTATTCGATTCGCGGCGCGAACGATAAGACGCTGCTGCGCATGCTGCGCGAAGACGTGGGTCTCATCGGCACGAAGGAAGGCTGCGGCGAAGGCGAATGTGGCGCGTGCACGGTCTTCCTCGACGGCCTGTCGGTGATGGCGTGCATGGTGGCTGCGCCGCGCGCGCATGGCGCGAACATCACCACCATCGAAGGGCTGTCGCACGGCGACGCCTTGCACCCGGTGCAAGACGCCTTTGTTCAGCACAATGCCGTCCAATGCGGCTATTGCACGCCGGGCTTCGTCATGGCGGGCGCGAGCCTGCTGGATGAGAATCCGCAGCCGACAAACTATCAGGTGCAGCAAGCCATCAGTGGCAATCTGTGTCGTTGTACCGGTTACTACAACATCGTGGCCGCCATTCACGCCGCCGCCGAGAAGCAGTGAGTCAGCGAAGCAGCGAATCAGCGAATCCACCCGGCGGCTGGCGCATCTGGTGGCTGGCAGCGAGGCCGCGGACATTGCCGGCGGCGATTGTGCCGGTGTTGGTCGGCAGCGCGGTCGCGGCGCACGAAGGTCGCTTTAATCCGATCGTTTTTGCCGCAACGCTGATCGTGTCGTTGCTGCTGCAGATCGGCGCGAACTATGCCAACGATCTATTCGATTTTCTGAAGGGCGCGGATCATCAACGGCAAGGGCCGCTGCGCGTTACGCAAAGCCGATTGGTCACGCCGCGCCAGATGACGATCGCGCTGATTGTCGTGTTTGGGACGGCGGGCTTGATCGGCGTGTACCTGGCGCTGGTCGGCGGC
>JAUQXD010000737.1 GCA_030834835.1 Thermoflexales bacterium
GCAGGTGTAGCCAAAAGGGCGTCACCCTGAGCGTAGCGAAGGGTCTCTACGCCTGCGCAAGAGATGCTTCGCTGCGCTCAGCATGACAAACTGCGACTTTGTGAGAGCCGTGGTTCCACCCAAAGACCGATTGACACACGCGGCGAACGCGCCTACAATGCCCACATAGGAACTGGCTACACTCATGGACGATCACTTACCATCTGAACCCGATCATCAATCGTTGGGCAACAACCCGATCGCTCGATCACGCCTCGTCGATTAGCCGCCGCTAATCATGCGCGTTTGCCAGCGCCCTCGCGTCGATCGATGCGGGGGCGTTGCTCATTGGGAGGCCGGCATGCGCGCTCCTCACTGCTTCCTCAACCTGACTCCGCCTCGCGGGCGAGCGGCACCGGCTACGCCGGCCGCCCACCACGCACGCCGTGCGCGCCGCGCACGCGATCACGTGCCGTTACCTGATCAACCTGAACGCATGGTTGTTGTCGATGTTGTCACACACTCACCATCTGCGGAGGTTGATCATGATCACCATTGTCAAGAATACCGAGCTGGGCCTTGAGACCCTGAACACATTGACCGTTGGCAGCTGGATCAACGTCATCGATCCGACGCCGGAGGAAGTGGCGCGCTTGCAGCAGGAACTGGGCGTGCCCGCCGACTTTGTCACCTATCCGTTGGACATGGACGAACGCGCCCGCACCGAAAAGGAAAATGGCTCGCTGCTCATCATCCTGCGCGTGCCGCACTTTCACGGCGCAGGTGCCGATGTGCCGTATACCACCATTCCGCTGGGCATCATCCTGACCGACAAGTACATCGTCACGATCTGCAAAGTGTACAGCACGGTACTGCGCGATCTGTCGGGCGGGCGGGTGCGGGCGCTGTCGACGGGCAAGCGCAATCGGTTTGTGCTGCATCTGCTGCTGTTGATGGCCAATCAATACCTGACGTACCTGCGCGAGATCAATCGCACCACCGATCAACTGGAAGATCAATTGCAGAAGTCGTCGCGCAATCGCGAAGTGCTGGAGATGCTGAAGCATCAAAAGAGTCTGGTGTACTTCACCACCGGTCTGAAGGCCAACGAACTGGTCTTGCAGCGCCTGCAGCGCAGCCGATTGTTTGAGATGTATCCCGACGACGAAGATTTGCTGGAAGACGCGCTGACCGAGACGCAGCAGGCGATCGAAATGACCAACGTCTCCAGCAACATCCTGGCGGGCATGATGGATGCGTTCGCGTCGATCATCTCCAACAACCTGAACGGCGTCATGAAATTCCTGGCGTCGATCACGATCGTGTTGAGCATCCCGTCGATTGTGGCGGGGTTTTACGGTATGAACGTCGATCTGCCGCTGCAGGCGCACACACTGGCATTTCCGCTGATGCTGGGCGTGGCGGTGGCGCTGATGGCGCTGGTCAGTTTTGTGTTCTGGAAGAAGGATTGGTTTTAAGGGACGAGGCGCGTTTGCCGCAGACGGTGAATCTCGGCCAGCAGCCGGTCGCGCCGCAGCGAGGTCTTGGTCATCACGCATTGCGCTGTCTGGGTCAGTTCGGCCTGTTCGGCCGGTGAGAGTACTTTGGCGCTCAGCACAATGACGGGCAAAGCGCGGGTGAGCGGGTTGCGGCGCAGCGCGGCGAGCAGTTCAAAGCCGTTCATGTCCGGCATCAATAGATCGAGGATAACGAGGTCGGGTGACTGCCGCATGATTTGATCGCTGGCATACGCGCCGTTGATGGCGGTAACCACTTCGTAGGCGGGCGGCGGCAGAATCGCCGCCAGCAATTCCAGCAGCATTGGATCGTCGTCGACCAGCAGGATGCGTAGCGGCCGATCGGGCGGGCGGTTCTTGAGCCGCTCGATGGCCGTTGCCAGCTGGTGTCTGAGAATGGGCTTGGTCAGAACTTCAATGCTGCCCGGCGTAGCGGCGACCTGCGCCAGCTCTTGCCCGGAGATGATCAAGATGCCCGTGTGACGCAGGGCGGGATCATCTTTGATCTCTTGCAACAGGGTCCAGCCGCTAACGTCGGGCAACTGCATATCCAGCGTAATCAACTGAGGCATCTGCTCTTGCAGCGCCGTGCGCGCGGCCTGGCCGGAATAGCATTGGCGTGTCTGATAGCCCGCCTGGCGCAAATGGAGTGCCAGTAGCCCGCTGAAATCAAGATCGTCTTCGATGATCAGGGCGGTAGCGGGCGCGGCTTGATCGGCCGCCGGGGGCGTGGGTTGATCGGGCTGCGTGGGCAGCGTGAAGTAGAAGGTCGCGCCCAGGCCCGGTTGGCCCGAACTCTCCACCCAGATTCGACCGCCATGCAACTCGATCAGGCGCCGGGCAATCGCCAGCCCCAGGCCGGTCCCTTCTTCGCGATCGGCGGCGTCTTGCGCCTGCCGGAACTCTTCAAAGATCATATCTTGCGCGGCGGGTGGAATGCCGCGGCCCGTGTCGCTGACACTGAACAGCAGCAGATCAGATTCGATGCGGGTGATGCGCAGGGTGACCTGCCCGCCTTCGGGCGTAAACTTACTGGCATTGCCCAGCAGATTGATCAGCACTTGCTTGAGACGCAGCGGATCAACTTCGATCGGCGGCAGGTTGGGCATGATCTGCACATCGAACGGCTGCTGCTTGCGGGCCGTCAGCGGCGCAATGATGGCCTGCACTTCAGCTACCAGGCCGGTCACGGTGAGGCGCTGCCGGTCCAGCGTCATACGGCCGGCCTGAATCTTGGACAGATCGAGGATGTCGTTGATCAGTGCCAGCAGGTGCCGGCCGCTGGCATTGATGTTGTTGAGATAGTCAGCCTGCTCAGGGGTGGTTGGCCCGGCCAGCCCGTCGCTGATTAGCTCGCTGAAGCCGATAATGGCGTTGAGCGGCGTGCGCAGTTCGTGGCTCATATTGGCCAGGAACTGGCTCTTCAAACGATCGAGTTCCTTTAGCCGGCTGTTGGCTGCGCGCACTTCTTCCAGCAGGCGGATGTTTTCGACAATGATGGTGAGGTTGTGGCTCAGCGTGGTCAGCAACTGCAAATCACGCTCGGTGAAGGCGTCCAGCTGGCGGCTTTCGACGTTGAGCACGCCCACCACACGCGAACCGGTTCGCAGCGGCACGCATAGTTCCGATCGGATGCTAGGATCCTGGCAGACATAGCGCGGATCGGTGGACACATCGGGCAGCATGGCCGGCTGCCCGGTCTGAGCGACCCAGCCCGTCACCCCTTGCCCTACTTTCATTTGAATGGCTGCCAGGTCGCTGGCGGCATAACCCAACCCGGCATAGATGTGCAAGTCGTCGGTGTCGGGTTTGATCAGCATCACTGCCACGCTTACATCGCCCAGCGCATCATAGACCGCCTGGGCAACTTTGTGCAGCGCTTCGTCCAGCGAGGTGCTATCGGCGGTGGCAATGGCCGCCGAGTGCAGGATCGCCAGTTCGCTCAACTGACGGCGTGTTTCGTGATAGAGCCGGGCGTTTTCAATGGCCACGCCCACCTGACCGGCAATCGTCTCGATGAGATCGATTTCGTCCGGCAGCCAGTGACGCGGCTGGCGACACTCGTGAAAGATCAGCGCGCCCAGGAGATTTTTGCGCACCATGATGGGTGTGGCCAGCACGGCGCGGATGCCCAGTTGATGCAGCTGCGGCGATGCGCGCAGGGTGTTGTCCAGGGCCAGAGTCTGGCGGGCCAGCAGTTTCTCGCGGGTGCCCATCAGCAGGGCCGGGTTGTGTTTGTCCAGCGGCTGAACGCCAGGCTGATCAAATTCGAAGGCGACGGGCATGTAGTTGGCGTCGGCGCCTAGCCGGATAAGGCACCGCGACGCGCCCAAGATGCGGCCCAGTTCCTGCACAGTCGTTTTAATGATCTCGTCAATATCCAGCGAGCCGCGAATGCGATTGGTGATCTCGTTGATCAGGCGCTCGCGTTCGGCCTGGCGGCGCGAGTCGCTGATGAGCCGGGCATTCTCAATGGCGATGGCGGCCTGACTGGCGAAGGCCCTCAGCCGCTCACCATGCGCCGCGGTGAAGAAGCCGGGCGTGGCGCTGTCCAGATTGAGGATACCCGCCACCCGGTCCTGAATCCAAATAGGCACACCCACGTAGGATCGAATCCAGCCCGTTTGCGGCAGCACAAACCAGCCCGGTTCGGCGCGGGTGTCCGGCACCAGCACGAAGGTATCAGACTTTGACAGTCGATCCAGGCTGAACAGGTCTTTTGTGAGCACGGTCATGGACAACATCCAGTCGTGCAGGCCCAGTTTGTCGTAACCGCGGGCGCGGGTGACTTTGGCCAGGCCGCCGTCGATCAGCATGATGTTGGCCGCATCGTGCGCCACAACCTGGCCGACATTGTCCAGAATCCGATCGAGCACTTCGTCGAGATTGAGGCTGCTATTCAAAGCGGCGGCCGTGTCGCGCAGCGCCTCGGCCAGCACCCGCTGATCTTGCTCCGCATGGAATAGCCGCGCATTGCGGATCGCGATGGCGGCCTGCGCGGCGAGGCGTTTCAGCAGATCGATGTCGCCGGCGCTGAAGGCATTCTCCCGTTCCGATTGGACGTCGAGCACGCCGATCACGTCCGTTTCATAAATCAGTGGAATCGCCACCTCCGATCGGGTTGACGAGATAGTATGCGCATAACGCACATCGGTCAGCGTATCGGGCGCATGCGCGACCTCACGGTGTTCGGCCGCCCAACCGCAGAGGCCCTGCCCGATGGGCAGGACTAACTGGCCGACCTGTTCGGCGCCTACACCACTCGCGGCCTGGAGACACAGGCCGTCGGCTTCGATCAGAAATACCCGGCCGATGTAAGCCTGCATGAGCGATTGCGCATGGGTAGCCACCGCTTGCAGGCAGCGATCGACATCGAGCGCGCTGATCGCCTGCTCGATGTCGTGCAGCGCGGCCAGTTCGTCGCGCTGACGCCCGGCGGCCTCATACAGCTGTTGGTTCTCAAGGGCGCTGGCCTGCAAGCCAGTCTCGGCCCGCTTCTGGCCGGTGATGTCGCGAAAACTCCACACGCGGCCAACAGTCTGATGATCGATCTGCTGCGGCTGGGAATACCGCTCGAAGATGCGGCCGTCGGCAAACTCCAGGACGTCAAAACTTTCGGCGTCAGGCCGGCCATACATCTCTTCCACTTTGGCAAGGAAGCCGGCCGGATCCTTCAACTGATTGAGAACAAACGTGAGCAGCTGCCGATCATCGTGTGACGCCACGATATCGGCCGGAATGCGCCACAACTCGACAAATTTGCGATTGTAGATCGTCACACGCCGATCGACGTCAATCACCAGAATGCCGTCGGCGGTTGAATCGAGCGTGGCCTGCACCAGCGAGAGGTAGCGCGCTCGATCGGCTTCGGCGGCTTTGCGCGCGGTGATGTCTTCTTTCACCGCCAGATAATTGGTGATCTCGCCCTGTGCGTTGAGAATGGGCGAGATAGACGCCCACTCCCAGTACAATTCGCCGTCTTTCTTCTTGTTGTGGAACTCGCCGTGCCATTCGCGCCCGGCTGAGATGGTTGCCCATAGCTGCCTGTACTCGTCGGACGGCGTATGACCCGATTTGAGGATGCGGGGGTTCTGGCCTAACGCTTCACCCAGCGTGTAGCCGGTGGTGGCCGTAAATTTGGGGTTGGCGTATTCGATGCGGCCGTCGGGATCGGTGATGACAATCGTCGCGGGGCTTTGCTCGATAGCCTGCCACAACTGGCGCAGTTGATTTTCCACCTGCTTGCGCGCGGTGATGTTGTGGGCAAAGGCCAGCACCTGGCACTGATCAGCGCGGCCGGGGTCGCTATCGATCGGGCTGACGGCCACCTCCAGCGTCAATTCGCGGCCGTCTTGATGGCGGGCGGTCCATTCGTGGTAACTGCCAGCCAGCCGCGCGGCGGCCGCTATGACGGCCTGCGTGGCAATGGCGGTCCGCACGCGCGCCACAGATCGATCGGGCACCAGCTGTTCGATCGATTGCCCCATCAGTTCGGCGGCGGTGTAGCCAAACAGGCGCTCGGCAGCGGGATTGAAGAGCCGGATGCGATAGTGGCTGTCGAGTCCGACGATGGCTTCGGGGCAGAGGGCGATAAAAGTCTCGTCAGGCGGCATGAGCAAGTCACCGGCTTCAGGATCGAGCAGCCAACGCCCGAATCCATCAACGCAGAAAGAGTTTGACCTGGTTGGGCAGCGCGCGGGTATCCACCGGCTTGGTGATGTAGCCGTCACAGCCGGCGTCCAGCGCGCGATCGCGTTCGGTGGGGACCGCATTCGCCGTCACGGCCACAATCGGGATGTGGCGCGTGGCCGGGTTCGCTTTGATCTTGCGGGTGGCGTCATAGCCGTTCATGACGGGCAGCATCACGTCCATCAAGATCAAATCGGGCAGTTCGCGCGTGGCCATGTCCACGCCGATCTGGCCG
>JAUQXD010000738.1 GCA_030834835.1 Thermoflexales bacterium
TGCAAAATTACTTTCGCATCAGCGTGGGCAAGCCGGAGCAGACGGAGGCGCTAATCGAGGCAATCAAGGTTGTGACGCGTGATGAGTGACGAGTGACGAGTCCCACAGGGAGGCTTCGCACTGATGAGTGAAAAACGAATCGCAACTATCAATCGCAAGACAAACGAGACGGACATTCGGCTGAGTCTACACATTGACGGAAGCGGACAATGTGTCGTCTCGACAGGCGTGGGCTTTCTCGATCACATGCTGCGACACATCGCCGTGCACGGCCTGTTTGACCTTGAAATCAAGGCGATCGGCGATCTGGAGATCGATGCGCATCACACTGTCGAAGATGTCGCCATCGTATTGGGGCAAGCATTTGATCAGGCGCTGGGCGATCGCAAAGGCATCGTGCGGATGGGGAGCGCCTCTGTGCCGATGGATGAAGCGTTGGCCTTTGTGGCGATCGATCTGAGCGGACGGCCGTATGCCGTTATCGCTGCCGATTGGCACACGCCCTCGATCGGTCTTCTCCCGACGACGTTGATTCCGCACTTTTTGGAATCGTTCGCGTTCAATGCGCGACTGAACCTGCATGCGCGCGTCGAATATGGCCGCGACGATCATCATCAGGCCGAGGCGTTGTTCAAGGCGCTTGGCCGCGCGCTTGATGCGGCGACGCAGGTGGATGAGCGGCGAAGTGGTGTAATACCATCGACGAAGGGGACGCTGTGAAGAGTACTGCGTAATGCGTGGTGCGTGTTACGGATTACGCAGTACGTACTATGCATTATGGATGTCATCAAATGATTGCACTCATCGACTACGGCATCAGCAACCTTCGATCGGTTCAGAAAGCCTTCGCGCATCTGGGCGTCGAGGTGACGTTGATAGACGCGCCCGATCAGCTGGCGCAGGCTGATCGGCTGATCTTGCCCGGCGTTGGCGCGTTTCGAGCGGGCATGGATGGCTTGCGGTCACGAGGCTTGATCGAGCCGATCAGATCTGCTGTCGCCAAAGGCACACCCCTCATCGGTATTTGTCTGGGTATGCAATTGCTGTTTGAATCGAGTGACGAACTGGGTGATACGGTTGGATTGGGACTACTGCCCGGCCACGTAACGAGGATTAAGATGCAGGATGCAAGTAGCAGGATGCAGGAAATTGATCACGCACCACGCACCACGCAGCACGTACTCAAGATTCCTCACATGGGCTGGAATCAACTTGACCTCGTGCGTGAGCATCGATTGGTCACTGACATTGAATCCGGCGCGTACGCCTACTTCGTGCACTCGTACGCGGTGTATCCTGAACAGCGCGACATTGTCATCGCGACGACGGAGTACGGCGGGCCGTTCGCATCTATCGTCGGGCGCGGCAACATCTGCGGCCTGCAGTTTCACCCGGAGAAGAGTCAGGCGGTGGGCTTGAAACTGTTGGAGAATTTCCTTACTCTGTAGCGTAGTGCGTGTTGCGTGGTTCGTGTCACGCAATACGCAACACGCATCACGAATTTTCAATGAACATTTATCCCGCAATTGACCTTCGCAACGGTCAGGTCGTGCGCCTGAAGTACGGCGATCCGAATCAGCAGACGGTGTTCGAGAGCGATCCGCTGAAGGTGGCGCGGCGCTGGGCCGAGGCTGGTTCGGAGTGGCTGCACGTGGTCAACCTCGACGGCGCGTTTGGCGATGACGCGGGCGCGGCGGCGAAGAATCGATCGTTGTTGAAACCACTGTGTGAGATCGGTTTACGCGTGCAATTCGGCGGCGGCGTGCGTTCAATGAATGATATTGAGGCGGCGCTGGCATTGGGCGTTGAGCGCGTGATCCTGGGGACAGTTGCGATCGAGCAGCCGGAGATCGTGGTTGAAGCGATCAAGACGTTTGGCGCGGAACACGTCATCATCGGGTTGGATGCACGCGATGGACAAGTCAAGACGCGCGGCTGGCAAAGTGACGGTGGCGTCGACGTGATCTCGATTGGGCGGCAGTTGCGATCGAGCGGCGTGGATATCGTCGTTCATACGGACATCGGCCGCGATGGGGTGCTATCGGGCGTGAATGCGGCGGCTTCGATCGAGTTGGCGCGCGCGACCGGCCTGAAGGTGATCGCATCGGGCGGCGTGAGTTCGATCGAGGACGTAAGAAGCCTTAAAAATCAGCCTGAAATCGAGGGCGTGATTATCGGGCGGGCGTTGTATACGGGCGCGATCGATCTGCATAATCTTTTGATCCAACTGAGGTGATCATGCCGTTGACTCAGACGCGCACGTTCCGCGTGCGCTTTGGCGAATGTGATGCTTACGGGCATGTGAACAACACGAACTATGTGCGTTATATGCAAGAGGCGGCATTCGATGCGTCGGCCGCGGCGGGCTACGATTTTGCGCGCTATGATGACCTCGGTCAATACTGGCTGGTGCGCGAGACCGAAGTGGAATACTTGAAGCCGCTGGTGTATGGCGATACGTTTGAAGTGAAAACGTGGGTGGCCGATTTTCGGCGGGTGCGCTCGCGGCGGGCGTATGAATTTCGCAAAGCGGGTGAGAGTGAGCTGGCGGCACGCGCCACGACCGATTGGGTGTACATCGACAACGCGACGCAGCGCCCGGCGATGGTGCCGCCGGAGATGATCACGGCGTTCTGGCCGGAAGGTACACCACCGCCCAGCGAGCCGCGTGCAGCGTTTCCGCCGCGCCCACCCGAGCCAAAATCGATCTTCACGCAGCGGCGCAAAGTGATCTGGCGCGACATTGATTCAGCGTGGCATATGAATAACACGGTGTATTTGCAGTATGCGGATGATGCCGGGATGGCGATCCTGGATGCGTATGGCTGGCCGGTGAAGCGCATGATGGCCGCAGGCTTTGGCATCTTCGTGCGGCGCAATCGTATCGAGTATTTGCAGTCCGCCGTGTTGGGCGATGAGGTGGACGTCTCGACATGGGTGTATGGAGGCAAGCGCGCCACGGCCACGCGCTACTATTCGATCACGCGCGTGAGCGACGGCGCGCTGCTGGCGCAAGTTCACGCCTTTTGCGTGTGGGTCAATCCCGTCACGGGACGGCCGGTCAAGATTCCGGCGGATTTCTGGGCGGATTTCGCGCCGAATGCGGCCGAATGAGAATCGTCATTGCGAGGAGCCGCGCTGCGGCGACGAAGCAATCTCAACGGACTGGCGTGAGATTGCTTCGCGTCTGGCGACGCTCGCAATGACGTAAGGTAAAGAAGCAATGCTAGCCAAACGCATCATCCCATGTCTTGATATCAAAGACGGCCGCGTCGTCAAGGGCGTGAACTTTGTGAACCTGCGCGATGCGGGCGATCCCGTCGAGCAGGCGCGCATTTACGATCAAGCCGGGGCCGATGAGCTGGTGTTCCTCGACATCACGGCGACGTCCGATTCGCGCAACACGGCGGCCGAGTTGGCGCGGCGCGTGGCCGATGAGGTCTTCATCCCGTTTACGATTGGCGGCGGCCTGCGCACACTCGATGACATCCGCGCGATTCTGCGCGCCGGTTCCGATAAAGTCAGCCTCAATTCAGCGGCGGTGAAGAATCCCGATTTGATCACACAAGGAGCAGAACTCGCGGGTTCTCAGGCAATCGTCGTCGCGATCGATGCGAAAAGAAAGCAGCAATCAGCAATCAACAATCAGCAATCAACATGGCAAGTGTACGTCAGCGGCGGCCGCACTCCGACCGGCCTCGACGCGATCGAGTGGGCGCGCGAAGCCGAGCGACGCGGCGCGGGCGAAATCCTGTTGACGAGCATGGACGCGGACGGCACGCAGAACGGCTTCGATCTTGAATTGACGCGGGCTGTGGCTGAGGCGGTCAACATCCCGGTAATCGCGTCGGGCGGGGCAGGGCGGCTGGAGCACTTCTTCGAAGCGGTGACCGTCGGCAAAGCGGAGGCTGTTTTGGCGGCCTCGCTGTTTCACTATCAGCAGTTGACGATTGCGGAAGTGAAGACGTATCTCGCACGACAGGGTGTGCCGATTCGGCCGATAGAAGCATAGACCGCCAAGGCACCAAGCGGTCAAGGCGTCACGATCGACTTTCTTGACTCCTGAGCGTCGTGGCGGTGAAATTGAGTGATGACATGATCGACATCAAATGGGACGAACGCGGCCTAATTCCTGCCATTGTGCAGGATGCGACGACGCAGCAAGTGTTGACGCTGGCCTACATGAACGCCGAAGCGCTGCGTTTGACGCTGGATACCGGCGAGGCGCATTTCTGGTCGCGCAGCCGCAGCGAGTTGTGGCATAAGGGCGCGACGAGTGGCAACGTGCAGCGTGTGCGCGAAGTCCGCGTCGATTGCGATGCGGACACGATTCTGCTGTTGGTCGATCCGGCGGGGCCAGCATGCCATACCGGCGAAGTGAGTTGCTTCTATCGAACAGTGACGAGTAACGAGTGACGAGTAATTTCACTTGTCACTCATCACTCGTCAAGGATTCCAACATGTCCACTATTCTCAACGACCTCTATACTACCATCCTCGATCGCAAAGCCAACCCCAAACCCGGCTCGTATACCACGTCGCTGTTTACAGCGGGGACGGATGAGATCGTGAAGAAGGTGGGCGAAGAAGCGATCGAGGTCATCCTCGCGGCGACGACGCAATCTGATCAACGCGTGATCGAAGAGAGCGCCGATCTGCTCTATCACCTGTGGGTGCTGCTGGCGCTGCGCGGTGTCACGCCCGCGCAGGTCGAGGCTGAACTCGAAGCACGCCACCGGAAATGATGCAAGAAGCAGGATGCAGGATGCACGAGGTAAGAAGCAGGACATAGCTGCATTTTCTTGCTTCTCGCATCCTGCCTCTCCCCGTTAATTTCTCCCTTGACAACCTCCTGTCCGCCCGTTATCATCTGATTAGTCAAGATTGACTAATCAGGAGTGGGTATGGAGCGTGAACTACTACTACTGGGTTTTCTGCGCCGCGAAAATATGCACGGCTATAAGCTCAACGAGTTCATCGAGCGCGACATGGCTGCCTGCACCGATCTCAAGAAGCCAACGGCGTACTTCTTATTGGATAGGATGGCGAAGCTGGGTTGGATCTCGATGCGGGAGACGCGCGAGGGCAACCGCCCGCCGCGTAGAGTGTATCGCGTTACGGCCAGGGGCGAAGCCGAATACCAGAAGATGCTGCGCGAGAATCTGGCGGCCTTCATCGAAACGAAGTTCCCCGGCGATGTGGGCCTGGGCTTTGCCGATGATCTGGATGTCAACGATGTGCTGCCTTTGCTGGCGGAACGTCGCACGGCATTGGCCGCCAAACTGACCGAACTGAATGCCGTGCCGGAACACAGCGGTTCGTTGCAGTTAATCGTGAGTCACCAGCAATTTCATCTGGACGCCGAACTGCGCTGGCTGGATCAGGTCGTAGCGCAGTTTGAGAGCAAAGCGAAATAGAGCAAATTTACCTTTTAGGAGGACGTTTCAATGGGTGTCGTGTTGATGCTGCATTCGATCGTGCGGTGGGTCATTGTGGCGGTAGGCGTCATCGGGGTGGTGCGCTATGCGCTGGTGATGGCGGGCCGGATGCCGGGTAACAAAATGGATCGCGGCCTGATGGCGGGCTTTACCGGCTTGATGGATTTGAACATGCTGTTGGGGTTGATTTACCTGTTGTGGTCGGGCCTGACCACGCCGATCGGTTTTCCGATGGAGCGTATCGAGCATGCGGTAACGAACATTATCGCCGTAGTGGTGGCGCACATCTTCGCGTCGCGCGCTAAGAAGGCGGCCGATGACAGGGTTATGGCCCGCAACAATCTGCTGGGCATCGTCGTGTCGCTGCTGTTGGTCGTGGTGGCGGTAGCCGTAATCGGTGGCTGGAGTTAAGGCATGGCGCGCAAACGCGAAGAGTCACAACCGGTGAACCCGGAAGATAAACTGGATTTCAAGAAAATCCTGCCGATCTTTGTGATCGTGCTGATCGACCTGCTGGGGCTGACGATCATCATCCCGCTGATGCCGCTGTATGCGACATCGCTGCAAGCCGACGCCTTTATGATCGGGTTGTTGGGGGCCGCCTATCCGATCATGCAATTCGTCGGCGCGCCCCTGTTGGGCCGCCTGTCCGATCGGTATGGCCGCAAGCCGATTTTGCTCATCAGCCAGATCGGGACGTTTATCGGCTTCATCGTGTTGGGTTTGGCAAATTCGCTGCCGCTATTGTTCATCGCGCGTGTGGTCGATGGTCTATCGGGCGCGAATATTTCGACGGCGCAGGCGGTGATCACGGACAGCACGACCGAGCGCACGCGCACGCAAGGGCTGGGTCTGTTGGGCGCGGCTTTTGGGCTGGGCTTCGTGGTCGGGCCGGTGATTGCCTTTGTGTCGCTGTCGCTGAGCGGCAACAATTATCATGTGCCCGCGTTTGTGGCGGCGGCCTTCTCCGCGATGTCGATCGCGCTGACTTGGTTCTGGCTGGAAGAGACACACGGGCTGGAGAAGCGCGGGACCGATAAGGTGAAGGGGGTCTTTTCGATTAGCGCGATTTTCAAGGCGCTGGGGCATCCCGCAGTGGGCTTGCTGTTGCTGCTGATGTTCGCACAGCAGATCGCGTTTGGCGGCTTCGAGCAAATTTTGTCGCTGTTCACGCTCAATCGATTGGGGATGAACGCCTCCAGCAATGCGATTCTGTTCGTGTTTGTGGGCATCATCGTGGTGGCGGTGCAGGGCGGTCTGATTGGGAAGTGGAGCCGCAAATGGGGTGATCGCAAACTGGTGTATCTGGGCCTGGGGATGCTGGCGTTGGGCATGGCGCTGACGGCGTTGACACCATCGCAAACACTGCCCGGTTATTCCAAAGCACAGCTAACCGCCGAACTATCCAGGCCCGGCGTGACGCGCGCGCATGAAGCGCCGACCACGCAAGACCTGCCCATCGCGATACCGGAAGATGGCAACAGCGGCCTGGGTGGCTTGCTGTGGCTGCTGGTCGCGATGATTCCGGCCTCGATCGGCGGCGGCATCTTGCAGCCTTCGATCAACAGCCTGATCACCAAACGGATCGATCCGGCGGAAATCGGCGGGACGCTGGGCATCAGCGCGGCACTGCTGAGCGCGGCCAATGCCTTTGCACCGCTGCTTGGCGGCTCGCTCTTTCAGGCGGGCGGCTCGAGTCTGCCATTCTGGGTGTGGGCCGTCATTCTAGCCGTGCTGCTGGGCGCGGCCTATGCGTTGATTAAGCCGGGGCGTGAAGAGCAGGTTGCTAAGGGCTTAGCGCGTGGCGGTGCGGGCGCGCATTAGCCGCAGTTTACGCTGAAAACAAAAACCGATCGGCTCTCTCAACCCGATCGGTTTTTTGTTAGTCTCAGTACATTGCGAAACGCTCCCGATGGACACTTGCACCCACTGCGTGCAGTGCGGTGTTGCCAAATCCATCGGAATGTCGAGGATTTGGCAATCCTCGACGAGCATTCGTGATCTGCTGAGTCTGCGCGGCTCTAGCGCCGTATCAGCGGCAGATACAGCCGATAGGTGATCGCGTTGTTTCGAGTCGTGAAGTCCCACAGCGGACCAATCGTGACACTCAGGCCATCGGTGGCGGTGATCTTCCAGTAATAGTGCGTGCTCGTCAACAACTGACTTGGATTGAACTGCGTCAATGTGGTTTGTCCCAACGCCGATGGCGGATTGCTCGACCCGAGGGCGACGGTGTAGGTGACGAGGTCGCCATCAGGATCGCCACCTTGCCAACTGAGCGGCTGCAAGACCCACACGTTGGTCGCACCGTTTGAGGGCGAAAGAAGCGTGGGCGCGCTCGGCGCGTGATTGATCAGTTTATACCACTCGTCGGCACCCAGATCGGGCGTGCTGCCGTTGGGCCGCACTTCATGATCGATGTCGGTGGCGATGTCGGTCGCTACACCTTGATCGATCGCGGCTGAAGTGGCTGTGAGATGATAGTCGCCAGTGGCTGATGATTTGAAACCCGGATCACCGTGGACGTTCACCGAGCCGATCGAGATATTTCCAGTCCAATCGGTGGTGTTGGCCCACGCGCCGCTGCCCCATAACGTCGCCGTTAAGATCGCCGTGCTACCAGTGGACGCGTTAATGCCGATGGCATGTCCAACCAGGATCGTGTTCACGAGTGAGGCCGTGCTGTTATAAAGATAGAGGCCGCTACCCGCGCTGCCTGTGTTGCGCGCTACAGTGGTGTGCCATTGTTGCGGTGTACCATACGCAGCGTAAACGCCGCTGCCCTGACCG
>JAUQXD010000068.1 GCA_030834835.1 Thermoflexales bacterium
CCAGACGCGCCACCCGTCACGCGGCCGACCTCGATCAGATGATCCCCGTCATCGGGCAGGCTTGCCAACGGCTGGCCGATCGCAAACATGGCGCGTTGATCGTGCTGGAGCGGGCCACCGGCCTGCAAAGTTACGCCGACACCGGCGTGATGATTGACTCAGCGGTAAGTTCCGAACTCTTGCAGACTATCTTCTTTCGCAATACGGCGCTGCACGACGGCGCGGTGATCATCCGCGACAGCCGCGTGCTGGCGGCGGCCTGCATTTTGCCGCTGACCAGCAGCTACATGAGCGATCGACGGATGGGGCTCCGGCATCGCGCCGCTATCGGCATCACCGAGGCCACCGACGCTATCGCTGTGGTCGTCAGTGAAGAGCACGGCACGATCTCGATTGCGCACAACGGCCGCATCATTCGGCGCCTGGACGCGCAGCGATTGGAAACGGTGCTGCGCGCCTTCTTCCAACTCGATCAGCGAGCGGCGCCCCCCGGCTGGATTCGTTGGCTGCGCCGCGTGCTGGGGCCGCGCGTCCAGCCCAACCCGGCCGCCGCCGATTCCAAAACCTCCTCGCACAGGACGGTGGACGGATGACACACCTCACCTCGCGCCTGCGCGGGTTCTTCAGCAATCTGGGCAACCTGTTCGTCTCGATCGTGCTGGCCGTGCTGGTCTGGATCGTCGCCGTACAGGAAGCGAACCCCAGTATTACGCGGCTTTATACGACGCCGATCGCGATCGTGCCGCAGAACCAGCCGGCGGGGATGATCATTTATGGCGAGAGCGCGCGTCAGGTACGCGTGACCCTGAGCGGGCCGCAATCGGCCTGGGACGTGCTGACGCCCGATCGGATTGCGGCGGCGATCGATTTGAGCCAGCAGACCACCAACACGCTCGATCTGCCCGTGCAAGTCACCGTCGCCGATCGATTGATGCGCGTCATCAAAGTGGAACCGGCGGTCGTCAGCCTGAAGATGGAATCGGTGGCCGAAGTCACTATTCCGATCACGGTGAACGTGGTGGGTGAGGCGTCGCCCACGTATGCGGTTGAACCTGTGGAAACCAGCCCGGTCAATGCGGTCGTGCGCGGTCCGGCCTCGCTGGTCAAACAGGTTGCGGCGGCCATCGGGCAATTGTCGATTCAGGCCGCGCGGGCCACTGTCTCGCAAACCGTGCAACTCGCGCCTCGCACCGGCGAAGGGCAATCCGTGCTCAACGTCACGCTGACGCCCAGCACCACGCTGGCGGTCGTGCGCGTGCAACAGTTGGGCGGTTTCCGCGATCTGGC
>JAUQXD010000739.1 GCA_030834835.1 Thermoflexales bacterium
CCCCCCTGTAACCACGTTGGTAGGAATTCGGTGAAAATCCGGTGATAGTTTGATCAAAAACGCCCCGATCGACCCGATCGGGGCGTTCTGGCTGCGGATGCTTACGGCGTGCGCGTGGCCGTCACCGGCGCCGTTGACGTAATCGGCGCGGCGGAAGTCACCGGCTCTGTCGGCGTCAGTGTCGGCGTTGCAACCGGTATCTCGGTTGGCGCGACCACCGGCGTAGGCGTAGGCGCGACGAGGAACGTATCGAGTTTGGCCGTGACATATGGCTCGACGTTATAGCTGGCGATGCTCACATAGTACGTCGAATCCGACGAGATCACCGGATAGTTGCCATCGGCGTCTTTCGCGCCAATCTTCAGCGTAAACACCTTCGTACTGGCCGTGTCGGACATGATCACGGTCACCGTGGCCGTGGGTCTATCCAGACCATATTCCGGTTTGGCCGTCTTGCCCAGCGGCTTCACCATCGTGATCGAACTCAAGCGCGCCATCATCGTTACGGCACTATCGGGATTGAAGGCTTGATCGGCCGTTAGACCCTTCAACGTCCACTGATTCTGGGCATCTTTGGTGAACTCGAATTTGCCCTGCGCATTCTCGATCGTCGCGGCCAGGATGCTGGTCTGCGGCACGCTCACATATGTGGGATCGATCCACGACACCATATCGGCCGACGCCTCGAAACTATTCAAGCCGCGCGCCAGATAGACGTCGTCCAGCCCGCTGACGCGCACATGCGTCGCGCCGCCCGACGCTGAGCCAAGATACAGACTGGTGACGCCGCCATCGGCCAACGTCAGATCAACTTTACGCACGTAGGTTGTGTCAGACACCTGCAAACGCGCGTGACTGTTGGCCGTGCGCGCCACCAACGGATCGGTCTTTAAGCCGATCAGCTTCTCGACAAACGCCGTGACCTTGTCGGGACTGGCCGCATAGTCATCGCCTGCGGGCAGCACCCACACGCCATTCTTCTTCGCTAAATCCACGCGCTTGCCGCCCTGCTCTTGAATTGCCAGACCCGCCACATCCGCGGCTTGCCGCGTCCCCAACAGCGACGCGGCCGCCGATGGCGACGGCAGCACGCGCGGCACAAATATCACCGCAGCAATCACCAGTTGCACCGCCAGCACGCCCGCTAAAATTCGATTGCGTCGATTCATAGTAACTTGTTTCCTTGTCTACTTGTCTACTTGATTTACATCCACCAACTCGATCGGTCGTTCGTTGCGACGACGGTAGTACCATAACCCGCCGATGCCGATCAACGCTGCGAGCGCGACCGCATAGTTGACGATCTCCCAGGTCGATTGCTCACGCTGCTCCATCGAGCGCAGAATGCGCGTGGTCGTCCCTCTCGATCGAATCGTCAACAGATCGAGGTCCTCCACCGACCAGTCCACCGCGTTCTGCATGAATTGCAGATTGTTCAGGTAACGGTCTTGCGACACGCGCGCCGACAACTGCAAAATCACATCGTCGACAAACTCGCCGCTGCCGATGACGACCAGGCGCGCCGTATCGGGCGACGACTCGATCAGGCTGGACGTTTGCGGCGCGGGCGTCGGGGTTGGCGGCGCGTCAGGCGTCGTCGGCGCGGCGGCGGTATCGGCAGTTTGCAGCGGCGACGGCTTGCCCTTGAAGTAACTCTCAAACACGCCGCGCACCGAAACCGCCAGTGGATACGACTGGCGTTCGCCTTCGATCAGGTAACCGACTTCAGGATACAGCTGTGTATTGGGCTGAATGTCCGTGCTGGTGCGTAGCCATGCCTTATCGGTCGATTTCAGCAGCACGCTCGTCTGCCGATTGGCGTTCTTCGCCTCATCGAGCGTGACGGGCGAAGCGAAGTTCACCGTTACGGCGGGTAATTGCGACACGATCGGGCTGCCGCGATCCATGCCCTCGGGCCGCACATCGACAAAGAACGGGAAGTTCACCAGTTCGATCTGCTGCACCTGGAAGCCGCCCACGTTGCGCGCCACCTGCACCGGGAACGGTTCGTTTTGCGGGTCCATCACCATGGACTGACCCACGTTAATGCCGTAAGAATTCAACATCTCTTGCAGGCTGTTGGCGATGGGGGCCAGACCCAGACCGCCCTGCGACGCATCGATCGCGTAGTTGCCTGCGGCCACAATCACCGCGCCGCCGCGCATCAGGTATTGATCGATGGCATAGCGTTCTTTGTCCGTCATGTTTTGCGGCGCGACGACGACCAACACATCCACATCGGGCGGCGCCTGGCCGCTCGTCAGGTCGATCGCGCGTACCGAATAATCCTGGCTCAACTGCTGTTGCAGCGATTGCCACGTTTGCAGCGGCTGTTGTTGCTGACCCAATTGATTGAACTGCGGCTGCGCGGGCGGCGTCCACAACCCGATCACTTTGAGGAAGCCCGACGACGAGCGCTTGAGCGCGGACTCGATGGCGGTCTTCACCGATGCTTCACTGAAATCCTGCGCCGGATAAATCGCCTGCGTCTGATCGCCCACGGTCAACAGCATGTCCAGGTAGTACGATTGATCGGAAAACAGCGACACCGGGATGGGTTGAAGTTTAAACGTATCGCGCAGCGTGCGCCGATCGATCTTCGCACCCGCCGCATCGGGATCGACGATCTCAAAGGTGAATTTGCCGCCCGCCTGTTTCGCGATGTCGTCGGCCACTTTATTAATCGTGTCTGGCACGGTCTCCAGCGCATTCGGCAGCGTGGCCGGAGTGGTAATCAACTGCAACTTCACAGGATCGGTCATCGACGCAAAGATCGCGTCGACGCTCTGGAAGCCGTACACGACCTTCTTGATCGAGCGGGTCAGATCGTATTCGAAGTTGCGCAGGTGAACGTTGATCGTGCCATCCCGATTGGAGGTGACTTCGATCAAGTCACGGAAATTCAGCACGACGTTCTGATCGCCATAGCGCACCAGAATGTCGAAGTAGGCATTGATGACCGACGCTTCAAAACGCCCCGACACTTGCAGCGGCGTGGGCTGGATGCCGTAGGTCTGCGCGGCCTCTTGCTCAACGGTGGAATCGGTCGCGGGATCGACCACGTCGGCGGTGACTTTGCCGCCAGAGGCGATGGAATATTCCTTGAGCATGTCACGTATCTGCGGCGCCAGCGGCGCGAGCAAAGGATGTGTCTTCTCGCTGAGGTAGGCGCGCACGACCAGCGGCTCTTGCAGATTCGACAGCAGATCGCGCGTGGTCTGCGACAGGCTGAATTCCTGCTGCGATGTGAGATCGACGCGCAGCCCGGCCAGCGGATACACCCACACATTCACCAGCACCAGATTCGCCGCCACCAGCCACGACATGATCGTCTGGCTGCGCCGGTAAGCGTGCGTGCGTTCGCCGATGCTCCAGCGCTTGCGATCGAGCGCCACTGCATTCAAGAGCAAGAAGATGCCCGTCAACGCGCCGTAATAGATCAGGTCGCGCAGATCGACCACGCCGCGCTCGATCGATTCGAAGCGGCTGCTGGTGCCGATCGCGCGCAGCAAGTCGGCCACGTTGCCGCCGACGAAATCGGTGAAGCCGCCCGTGCCGATCAGATAAAACGCGCCCGCGATCAACACCGTCACGATCAAGGCCACAATCTGATTATCGGTGCGCGACGAGACGAACAAACCGATCGCGGCGTAAGCGGCTGCCAACAACAGCGCGGCCAGATAGCCGCCGATGACGGGGCCCCAATCGAGGTTGCCGACGTTGGAGACAGTCAGCGCCAGCGGCAGCGTCAACGCCAACGCGACGGCGACCATGGTCATCACGGCGAGGAATTTGCCGACGACCAATTGTGCGGGCCGCACGGGCAGCGTCAGCAGCATTTCCAGCGTGCCCGAGCGCTGCTCCTCGCTCCACTGGCGCATGGTCAGCGCCGCCACGAGGAAGATCAACAGCAGCGGCATCCAGCGGAACAGCGGGCGCACATCGGCGATGCCGCGCGCGAAAAAGGTCTCGACCCAGAAGAAGGTGAACAGCGTCACCGCCAGAAATGCGCCGAGAAAAATCAGCGCCATGGGCGAGCCAAAGTAGGCATTCAGTTCTTTGCGAGTGATGGAGAGTAGTTGTTTCATAGTGGGTTAGGTGATTGGTAATTGGTAATCAGTAATCGGTGACTCCGTTAACCAGTTACCAGTTGACCGATTACCAATTGACCAGTTACAGATTACGCTTCTTCAGTTGCCGCCGTCGTCGCCAACTGATTGAACACTGTTTCCAGCGTGCGGACATCGCGGCGAAGTTCACGCAGCGGCCAGTTGTTCTCACGCGCCAACGCATACACGGCGGGTGTCAGATCGGCTTTGGCCGCGCCCAGGATGCGATAGGCCGGGAACCCGTCGGGCGACCTGGTCGGCTCGACATCGCGCACGCCCTTGATCTGCAGCAGCGCCGGCTCGATGTTGCGCACTTTGTCTTGCAAGACCAGAATCGCATCGGACGTGGCTTCGAGTTCGGACAGGCGCGCATCGGCGCGCACTTGCCCATTCATCAGGATCAACACCCGATCGCACAACGCTTCGACTTCCGGCAGGATGTGCGTGGAGAAGAGGATCGTGCTGCTCTTCGACAATCGTTGAATCAGGCGGCGAATCTCGACGATCTGCGTCGGATCGAGGCCGACCGTCGGCTCGTCAAGGATCAATAGGCGCGGCTGATGCAGAATCGCTTGCGCCAGACCCACGCGCTGCCGCAAGCCTTTGGACAGCGTGCCGATCGGGCGCGTGAGATATTCGGTCATGCTGGTGGCGTGCACGGCTTCTGAGAGGCGCACGATCCGATCGGCTTGCGGAATCTGCCGGAGATCGGCCATCATCATTAAATACTTTTGCACGGACAGTTCGGGATAGAGCGGCGCGTTCTCCGGCAAGTAGCCGATCCGTGCCTGAACCTCCAACGTGTGCGTCAGCACATCCAGCCCGTCGATGGTGACCGTGCCCTCATCGGGCTGCAGAAAGCCGGTCAGGATTTTGATCGCCGTGGTCTTGCCCGCGCCGTTGGGGCCGAGCAAACCGACGATCTCACCCGCCTTGACCTCGAAACTCACATCGTCCAGCGCTTGAACGTCGCCATAGGCTTTCGATAAATTCTGCGCATCAATCATGCACTACCTCCACAGGTCCGCTTCACACAAAAACGACACCCGTCTCTATGGTGTCATTTGGTGAGTGGTATTCTACCCGAATGGGCAACTTTGCCAACTCCCAATTTTCTACGCCAGGATAAAGCCCACATTAAAATCAGCTAAGAATTTGCCGTAGCCACAGAAGCCAGCCTTCTACCCGTTGGTGAGAACTTCGACCGCGACATCGTCCAGCGCCTGAACGTCGCCATAGGCTTTCGATAAATTCTGCGCATCAATCATGCAGTTCCTCCAGAGAACTC
>JAUQXD010000740.1 GCA_030834835.1 Thermoflexales bacterium
GCGGCCTGATCGAGCACCGGGCCGGTTCAGAGTGTATCGCCGTCCTCTTCCAGCGGGAGGGTCAAGCCTCCAACCCAGTCGGTCCATTGACTACCCAGATGGCCCTTGAGCCTGATCTGATAGATCATTGGTTGATCTTGATCTGTTTTCCGGCTGTGTTGGTCTGACATTTCTCGCTGTGTCTGTTGTGGCCGATCGAAACAGTCTGAGCCACTTACGCCAGCCAGTATAAGGGCCGGCCGGGAGTAGTGTCATGGTTCCAAAGAACTATTCGATGGGACTAATCGCAGAAGTGTACTGCTTGCAACTACGCGGTGAAGTTCAATAAGCGGACTACTGGCCAGTCGTCCGCCGCGGGTTTAAGTCTGCTTTGTAGATGAAGGGCTGAAGAAACGAACGATCAGGGCAGAGGCAAGACGCCCAGTTCCCTTGCTCTGGCAACGGCCTGCGTCCGGCTGTGGGCATCGAGTGTGTCATAGATGGTGCGCGCAGGGGCCTTGACTGTGAACAGTGAGAGGTACAGCCGATCGGCGATCTCGCGGTTCGTGAGCCCATCCGCGATGTGTTGGAGCACCTCAAGTTCACGTTCGCTGAGAGGCTCGATCAGTGTAGATTGTGGCTGGCGGACGGCTGATTGCAGGATCGTCGCCGGTTGCGCAAAAGCAGCCAGAAGTTTAGCGGCATATCCGATCGGTTGGCGCCCCCCGCCGTGCGCCTGCCTTTCAAGCAACCATCGCATCGACTCGCCTTCATCCACAAAGATGCGGACATAGCCCTCCGGTTCAGCCAGGGACAAGGCTCGCGCCAGTGACGCGAGCGCCAAGGATAGGTTACCTTGCGCCTGATGAGCGAGCGCCTGCAACACCAGAATCTCGATCACGCTCCCCATCCGTCTGCCTTCTTCAGCTGCATGCAGGAGTCTTTCCAGTAGTCTCAGCGCGTCGCAAATGGCGACGTCTTCTTGGTTGCTCCGATAACGCGCGATGAGCGCCCTCGCCAGTGTGATATGTTCGAACTCGCGCAGGTAGCCGGGCGCATCGTCAACCGATAGGCTCCCTGCATGCGCCCAATCCAGAGCTTCGGTCAACCTACCCTGCGCAATCCAAATCCGAGCCTTCAAAGCGGATATGGGACGCACGTCGGGCAAAGGGGTTCTGATAAACAGACGCTCAGCCTCATCCAGAAGTTCGAGAGCGCCAGCCAGGTCGCCCTGTGTTTTCTTGAGTCGAGCCCGGGCAATACACCATCGGTATCGCCAAACAGGTAACTCCGCTTTCTCTCCCAGTTCTTTGCTTCTCCGCAAGTGTTGCGCGGCAGTCTCCGGATTTCCCTGTTCAAGATACAGCTCACTCAACTCCCGATGCAGGTCAGCGGTATCGAAAGGAATTGGCTCACCCTGATCCATTACAAATTGCAATAACCGCTCGATGGTACGGATTGCCTCGTGAAGACGCCCCAGCGCCAGCCTGATATCAGCCAGAACAACGGTTGTGCTGATGGCATCCGGGATGTTTCCGGCTGTCCGCAGTTTCAGCGTGTAATCGGCGAAAACCCGCCCGGCAGATTGCAGGTCCCCGCTTGCCCAGTAGGTCATTCCCAGGAGCATGGATGCCTGACTATGTCTGAAAGGATCCGCTTCGGTGAGCTCGAGTACTCGGCTGGCATACCGCACCGTATCCGGAATATTGCCGAGTGCCTGGGCGATATAGGCGCGGCCGACAGCAATTGTCGCCGGTAGAGATTTAAGTTGTTCCTGGTCTACAACGATCATCTCAACGGATGGAGTTATCTGTTGCGCTTTCACGGTATCTGCCGATTCCAACCATCTTTCGGCATCCTTAAATCGGGACTCTGCGGCTTCCAGCTCCCCACTTCCCAATAATGCATAGGCGTACCAAACATTGAGCACTGGCCGGGCGCGGACCAATTCTTCCGACAGTTTTTTTACCCAGCCAAACCATGTAGCAGGCTGGATACTTCCCTCCTCTGTTGCCGGCCATGCCCGTTCGATCAAGCCTGCTGCGCGCTCGAAATCTTCAGCGGCCAGCGCATGGCGAATGGCACCGGCTGGCAGATTATTCTGCTCGAACCAAACGCTCGCCCGCCGATGAAGCTCAGACACCCGATCGGGTTGCTTCTCCCTCCAGTGTGCCTGGAGAACTTCGGCGAAGAGGTGGTGATAGCGATACCACTGACGCTGATCATCGAGCGGCAAGACGAAGAGGTTGCCCCGCTCCAGGGCAGCGAGCTTTCTTCTGCCATCTTCTCGCTCGGTGACGACTGTTCCTATGGAACAGACAGCATCGCACAGCGGACCACTTAACCTGTCGAGAATGGCGGTTTGCAACAAGAAGCTGCGCACCCGGTCAGGCTGGCGTTGTAGAACTTCTTCCATCAAATAGTCCAACACGAACCGATGGCTGCCAGTGAACGCCTGAATGAAACTGGCGATGTCCGATCGTCCCTGCATGGAAAGCGCGGCCAATTGCAGGCCGGCGATCCAGCCTTCGGTACGATTTTCTAGAGCGGCGATGTCTTCCGCCGCGAGGTTCAGCCCCATCACCCGATTGAGAAACTCGGCGGCTTCAGCGGGCGTAAACCGCAGATCAAGGGCACGCAGTTCGGTCAGTTGACCGCGAACGCGCAAGCGGGCCAGCGGAAGCGACGGGTCCTCTCGGCTGGCAATGGCCAGATGCAGCTGCGGCGGCAGGTGCTCCACCAGAAAGGTGAGCGCCTGGTCAATCGGTTTGGAATCAAGTGTATGGTAATCATCCAGAACGAGGATGAAATGATCAGGGATGGCCGCGATTTCATTGAGCAGGTTGGGTAGCAGCAATTCGGTCGGCGGCGGCTGAGGGGATTGAAGCATAGCCATCGCCCCTTCTCCAATCTTCGGCGCAACCGTCTGCAAAGCGGCGATGAGGTAGGCCAGAAAACGAGTGGGATCATTATCGCCTTCGTCCAGCGACAACCAGGCGACCCTCACCTCCGATCCGGTGAGGGTCGCAGTC
>JAUQXD010000741.1 GCA_030834835.1 Thermoflexales bacterium
GCGAGGCGGTTTACTGTTCGACAACGACCTATGTCGGCCGCTTACTGGCAGATCAGTTCCCCGGTCGGGATGTCGTATTCTTTCTTGAGGCTCTGGCCATCGCCCGTGACCACGCGGACGTTGCCAATCAGCCGCGTGCCACGCTCCCACGTAATGTCGATAAATTTGGTCGGCGATTCGACCCCTTCGTTGAAGTAATGAAATTCGCCGTTGCCACCCGTCGCTTCGATCGAGATTTGCACGACCACATTGCCGGGTTTGCCGGGCGCCGGCGCCCGTCGACAGCTGGCGACGTAGACGGCCACGCTCAACGGCCCGGACGAAGTGGGGCTGGGCCGCACGCGCGTCACGACCGGCGATGGCGTCAGAGTCGGGGTGGCGGTTGGAGTGAAGGTGTTTGTAGGCGGCACAGGTGTCGGCGTGGACGTTGCCTCAACCGCGATGGCAGTCGGGCTGGGCCGCGCGGTCGCGGGCGGGCGCGTCACGTTTAGTTCAGGCACCGGCGTTGCCGTATGGGCGCGCGGCGTAATAGCACTTCGGCCACAGGCAGACAACAGACCGGCGCAGATCAAGATCAGGCCAGCCAATAACGTGCGGTTCATGCATGATCTCCGGCGAAGGATAAACTGCCTCACTACGCCGCCATTTTACCACTCGTTCCCCCTGGTTGCGTTTGAAGGATCAAACCTGTGCGCTGGCCGGCGCGCCTACGGCATGAACAGTTTCAACCAGTTGGTGTTGCAGAAAATGCCGCACGCCAGCAGCACAAAGATGACGAACAAAATCGGACCACAGCCGCAGCCCAGCACACTGCCGCTGCCAAAACCGATGCCGCGCTGCAGCCAGGCAAACACCTTATCCAGCAGGAACAGCTGCAATAGACCCATCAGGCAGCCCGGACGATTATCGCGATACATGGCGCATCTCCTTGAGTGAGAATCTGGTTGGATTATAGATCAATCCAGGTCGATCACATGTCACACACGTCCCAACTGGCTGACAATTGACTCAGGGATTGATCAGCCGTTTCTTGAAGTGAATCAACCGCTCGGCCTCTGCGTAGCCGATTGCGAGGTGCGCTCGATAACTGATCTCGTTATCGATCCACGTATCCGAGCCCATCTCAGTAAAACCTTGCGCGATCGCCCATTGCTCAGCGGCCTGCACCAACGCCCGACCGATCCCCTGTCCTCGCAGGTCTGCATCGACGTACCAGCCCTCGATGTAACCGACCGGCGACGTATCACAGTCCTCGGCATATTTGCGCTGGCCCGCCTCCACAAAGCCGCCGAGTGTGCCGTTGCCACGATCGGCCACAAAGGTGGCAGTCGATTCATCGGCGCGGAGGGTCGCCAGCTCAGCCCGCAGATCATCAGCAGGTTGATCGGGCCACAACGTCAACCGCATCCGCAGCCACTCATCGAAATCCCGTTCCTCGACTGGACGGATGATCATCTTGTGCCTCCCCTCAGCAGCAATTCTCATTATGGCTTTCAAGTGAGGAGTCAGGCGTCCCCAGACGCCGGGTGCTGCCACGAGCCGCACGTGGGCGCGCTTGCTCCTCGGTCAAATTGAAATTTGCTGTCCCCTCAGACCGTGATAGCAATAGCGTCGAGATCCACGAGTGACCTCGACGCTTCACCCTGCCATCCAATGGCTGCTGTTCAACCAGAAATCAGCTCAGGCTGGACCTCATCGCTTCCATGCGGCCGGACACCGACGCATCCACGACGCGGTCGCCCACGCGCACCAGCAAGCCGCCCAGAATCCGCGGATCGACCTTGAAGTCCACTTCGCTGGCGCCGCGCCCGGTCAGGTCGCTCTTGATCGACGCCTGCTCGTTTGCAGACAGCGGCAGAGCCGAAGTGACTTCGGCCTTCGCGCCGGCCGCGCTGACGCCAGGATCGAGTAACACCACCTTGCCCGCCTTCACGCCGCTGAAGAATTCGTCGACCAGCGCCCGCTGGCGATTGGCATCCATCGCCTCGCCGACCAGCTTGTTGGCCGCCGCCATCGACAGCGCCACCACTTGTGAGCGCAGATCGGCCAGCGCCTTGTTGCGTTCCAGCAGGGCTTCTTCCTGCGCTTGCACCTTGAGGCGAGCCGCGTCTTCATTGGCCTTAGCGATGATGGCCGCCGCCTGTTTTTCGGCGTTCGCCGTCATCTCGGCCACCGTCTTCTGGCCTTCGGCGCGGGCTTCATCCATGCGCTTGCTGTAGTCGGCTTCGATGTTCGCCAGCCGGGCCTCAGCCTTGCGCGCATCCTCCAGACCTTTGGCGATCTTCTCGCGGCGGCCGTCGAGGAATTTCAGAATAGGCTTGTACGCGACCGACCGCAGCAAGAGCATCAACACAGCTACATTGACGATCTGTGCAATCAGCAGCGTGAGATTAATACCTAATTTTTCCACGCTGAGCCTCCGTTTAAGCGCTGACGACGAACATCAGGATCAATGCCACGACCAACGCGTAAATCGCGATCGCCTCGGCAAATGCCACACCGAGGATCATGTTCGTCTGAATGTTCGCCGAGGCATCGGGGTTGCGGCCCATCGCCTGCAGTGCGCCCTGCATCAGAATACCGATCCCGATGCCAGGCCCAATCGCACCCAGGCCAATCGCCAGGCCGGCGCCCAGGAACCGAATCGCGTCAACGAGTGCCTTTTCCATGTTGTGCTATCCTCCTCAAGGGGGTAGTGATGATTAAAGTCGAGTTTAGTGATGTGCTTCTTCGTGACTGTCGTGACTGGTCATCGCCGCGCTGATAAACGCCAGCGACAACATGGAGAACACGAGCGCCTGAATGAAGCCCACAAACAGTTCCAGGCCGTAAAACGGCACCGGCAAAATGAACGGCATCAGCGACGTCATCACGAACAGCAACACGCCGCCCGCGAAGATGTTGCCCAGAAGACGGAAGGCAAACGACAGGATGCGGGAGATCTCGGAGACCAGTTCCAGGAAGCCCACGACGAAAAACATGATCCCCATGCCGCCCTTCTTCAAGGCCGGGATATTGATGAACTTATAGAAGTAAGCGCCGCCCAAAGCCCGCACGCCAAAGACCTGCACCAGCACCATCGTGACCAGTGACAGGGCCAACGTCGTGTTGATGTCGCTGGTCGGGACGCGGAAGAACGGCACCACGATGCAGGACGTGCACATTTCAGATGCATGCTCGCCCTCGGTCGGCTGGGCTTCGCCTTCGGTCGCGTGCGCCTCAAGCGCCACAGGCTGAGCGCGATCGACGGTGTACAGCGTCCCGGCGATCAATTCGACCGGCTTAAAGCCCGTGCCTTCGTGGGGCGCGTGCAGCGTGCCGATGCTCTCCATGCCGGGCACCATCTCCATCCAGTTGGCAAACAAGACGAAGAGGAAAATCGTCGCCATGACGGGGAATATCTTCAACGCATTGGAGCCGGCGACGTTTTTGCACAGACCATACAGGGCATCCATCATCAACTCGAAAATATTCTGCGCGCCGCGTGGAATTTCGGCGTCGGGATCGCCGCGTCGAATCTTGCGCATGGCCGCAAACACAAACAGCAGCAACACGGCGTCGGCGAGGATGGTGGTGATGAGCGTGTTGGCGACCGGGAATCCGCCGATTGAGAATGGCGCTTCCGCAGGCAATGCCACGGCCGGGAAGTTACCCAGCTTGCCCAGCGCGCTCGCCAGGCTGCACAAGCCGACGATTACGGCAATGAAAATCACCCACTTAATCAGCTTGCTCAAGGGCCTTGTCCTCCTTCTTGGATTTCGCTGCGGTTGATGGCGCCTGTCTGGCCCGCGAACTGGCCAGCACGCTTCGCACCATCGCATATAGACTGACCGGAATGCTGAGGAGCAGCAACCCCAGCACGAACATCGGTTTAGTTCCCAAAACTTGATCAAGCAGCAACCCTGCCACCAGCGCCAAAATCACCAGAAAAACGCTGATACACCCGGCCTGCGCCCCGATCAAACTCCCTTCGGCCAGCGCTTTGCTGACTGTTTGAGTGGGATTCGGCGTTTCGGGTTTAGGCTCATTCATGTGACAACAGTCGCGCGCCCTCAATGAGGGGGCGCGCTCTCTCGAAAATCTTAGCACACCCCGGATGATTCGTCAATGTAAAAATTAGCGCAATCAGAGAATTTAGTCGAAATCTACCGGATGGTCTGGGCGGCGGTCGTCGCCACGTCGTACCACGGGGCGGCGAAGATGCCCATCACCAGCATACCGATCACCGTCACGGCCAGCGCGATCTTGTACGATCCGGGCACGGCCACCGGCACGGTATCGCCCTCGGCCCGATCGACGTACGTGACCTTCAGGATAATCAGATAGTAGTACAGCGCCACGATGCTGTTTAGCACGCCGACGATCGCCAGCCACACCAGAACGTGCTGGCCGCTCGTGGGATCCACGTACCCGACCGCCGCATTGAAGATAAAGAACTTGGCAAAGAAACCGGCCAGCGGCGGCACACCGGACAGCGACAACATCGCCGCCAAAAGCGCCAGGGCCACGCCGGGCGATCGGCGGCTGAAGCCCGCCAGGTCTTTGATCAACTCACTGCCCGTGATATTCGTGACGACGGCTACCACGGCAAAGGCCGCGATGTTCGTCAACACATAGGCGGTCAAATAGTACAACACGCCCGCCGTACCCAGCGTCCCGACCGCCGCCACGCCGATCAACACGTACCCGGCCTGACCGATGGACGAATAAGCCAGCATGCGCTTGAAGTTGCGCTGCGGAATCGCCAGCACGTTGCCCAGGGTCATCGTCGCCACAGACAGCGCCGCCACCAATCCAATCCACTGTTCTTGCACCGGACCAAATACCAGCAAGAAGAAACGCACCAGCACGGCGAAGCCCGCCGCCTTGGACGCCACCGAGATGAAGGCTGTGATGGGCGTCGGCGCGCCTTCGTACACATCGGGCGCCCACATGTGGAAAGGAACCGCCGCGACTTTGAAGCCAAAACCGACCAACACCAACACCAGCGCCACCATCACCGGCAGTGTCTGCTGATTGGCCACCAATTTCGTCAATTCGACGGCAATGGCCGGGTAACTGGTCTGCCCTGTAAACCCGAACAACAGGCTCAAGCCGTAGAGCAAAATCGTCGAGGTGAATGCGCCGAACAGAAAATACTTCAAGCCCGCCTCAGACGACGGACGCGTATCGCGCATGAAACCGGCCAGCATGTACAGCGCGATACCGGTGGTCTCCAGGCCGACGTACAGCATGATGATGTCGTTCGACGCGGCCATCATGCCCATGCCCAGCGCGCTGAAGATCAACAGGCCGTAGTATTCGCCGTTGTGCTTGATCGGATTGAAGTCCAGCGAGATGACGCACGTCAGCAGCGCAGCCACGGTAAACATGATGCGGAACAACTGCACAGTGAGATCGACCCGCACCATGCCGCCCAACACCGGCTCCACCGCGGGCGCAGCCCCACCCATCAACGGCACCGTCTGCAAACCGATGACGATCAACACGCCCAGCAGCCCGGCGATCGACAGGTAAGCCAGCGCACGCCGATTCGTCTGGCGGCGCATGAACAGATCGGCGGTGATAACGAGGAAGCCCAACACCAACAACAGAATTTCAGGGAGAACGGCCACAAGGCCTTGAGTAAGTTGCTCTGGCGTTAGCGTCATCTGAGCTTAGCCTCCAAATCCCAACAACGTCATCACCGGCTTCGTGCCGACTTCAATCATATTCATCAACACGCCGGGGAACAGGCCCACCAGCACCATCAACACCGTAAACGTGCCCAGCGCCAGCTTATCGCCCCAGTTATTCGGGCGCAGGTCGTGCCATTTGTGCGGATCCCATTCACCAAAGAACACCTGCTGCACGACCCGCAGCACGTAAGCCGCCGTCAGCACCACCCCCGTGATTGAGAGAATGGCGATAATGGGGTAGTACCAGACTTGACCAAAGAACGGCCCCTTCCACAGACCCATAAAGATCTGCAATTCAGCCACGAAGCCGCTGAAGCCAGGCATGCCCATGCTGACCAGACCGCCGACCACAAAGGCAAGCGTTGCCAGCGGGAAGTATTTGGACCAGCCGCTGAGCTCAGGAATCTGCCGCGTGTGCGCCCGATCGTAGATCAAGCCGACCACGGAGAAGAAGCAGGCCGTCATGATGCCATGGCTCCACATTTGCAGCACCGCGCCATTCATGCCGGTCTGATTCATCGTCGCGAAGCCCATCGTGACCAGGCCCATGTGGCTGACCGATGAGAAGCCGATGACGTATTTGAAGTCTTTCTGCACCATCGCGATGGCCGCGCCATACACTACATTCACCGTGACCAGCAAGATCACGAAGGGCATCTGCTCTTTCGCGGCCTGCGGCAGCAAACGCACCGCGATGAGCGCTGCGAACGCGCCCAGCTTCATCAATACGCCTGCGTGGATCATCGACACGGCCGTCGGAGCCGCCACGTGACCATCGGGCGACCAGTTGTGGAACGGCCAGATGCCGGCCAGCACGCCAAATCCGATGAAGATCGGCAGGAACCAGATGCGCTGAATATCAACCGGGATATTGCCTTTCATCAACAGCAGCATGTCAAACGTGCGCTCGCCAGGATTCAGCCCCATCGCCACAGGATCGGCCGAGAAGTACACCGCCAGGATGCCGATCAACGCGATGATCGAGCCGATGAGCAAATACAGCGTCAACTTCATCGCCGCGTATTCTTTGCGCGTGCTGCCCCAGTTGGCGATGAGGAAATACATCGGGAAGATCGAGAGTTCGTAAAAGAACAGCAGTAGGAACAGGTCCAGCGACATGAACACGCCGAACACGCCGGCGACCAGGAACATGAAGAAGGCGAAGAACTCACGTGGGCGATCCTTGATGCCCCACGAAATGAGCACGCCCATGAAGCCGACGATGCCCGTCAAAAGCATCATAACCAGACTGATGCCATCGCCCCCGACGTGATAACTGATGCCCAGCGACTTCACCCACTCAAACGGCTCGATGAACTGGTACTGCATGGCGGGAATATTCTTCGCGGCAGTTTGATCGTACGAGAAGAACACGATGACGGCAATCACCAGCGACACGAACGTGCCGACGGCCGCGATGATCTTGATCGCCTTCGCGCGATCGGACG
>JAUQXD010000742.1 GCA_030834835.1 Thermoflexales bacterium
AACTGTCCCTGATACGTGAAGGCCGTGCCCACTGCGGCTTGTGGCGCATCAACCGCCTGCGGCCCACTGTCCTGCGCATAGACCAGACCGGCCAGAATTAGCAACGAAGCACTCACCAGGCTTACAACCAACAATATTCGACGCACCATTTTGCCCTCCATGTGGATAGTTGGAGAGACAGCGGACAAGATACGATCCGGTCTGTTGTCTCTCCACATCAAAGTCGAAGTCCCATCGCGCCCGCGCCGCCAGCCGCCAGGCTCAGCGCTGCATCGTCGGAAGATAAACCATGTAGGGCGGGACAAACACATAAGCCGCGCCCTGATTGTTGTTGCCGGCGACATTCGCGCCATACGCGCCCACCAGCAGGGTGTCGCCCTCGTCATTGATCGCCACCGCGAAGCCGAACAGATCGTTAGCCTTGCCGTCGGCGGCAGTGATGATCGGCTGCACGACCCACAGATACAGGGGGGCGCCGGCCTGCTTAAAGACGTAGGCCGCGCCTCGATCGGTTTGCCCGCCGACGTTGGCTCCGTGAGCGCCCACCAGGGCCGTCTTACCATCAGCGCTCAAAGCCACCGCGACGCCCAGTTGAGATCCGGCCGAACCCGTGAGCAGCTGTTCGGTTTCAGTCCACGTCGTGCCCGATCGATTAAAGATATACGCCGCGCCCTGATCGGCATTCGCGCCGACATTCGTCAGATACGCGCCCACCAGCGCGGTGTTGCCATCGTCGCTTAACGCCACAGACGTGCCAAAGAGATCATTCGCGCCGCCTTCAGCCGCCGTCAATTTCCTCTGCTGATTCCAGATCGCGCCTGCTTTGATGAAAACGTAAGCCGCGCCCTGATCGGCGTTCGCGCCGATGTGCGCCCGTGACGCGCCGACGAGGGCCGTGCTGCCATCGGCGCTGAGGGCCACCGCCCGGCCAAAGATGTCGCCGGCTGCGCCGTCCGTCGAAGTGAAATTCTGGGCATGCGTCCAATTCGTTCCTGACCGGGTGAAGATCGCGCCAATGCCCTGATCGCCGCTGTGGCCGATCGAGCCGCAGAGCGCGATATTGCCGTCATCGCTCAGCGCCACCGAGTAGCCCAGCTTAGCGTCGGCCACTTCGCCGCCAGTGACCTTCGCCTGGAACGACACGCTGCCAAACATATCGCGGACGAAAATGTAGGCCGCCCCGGCATCGATCTTGCCGTTCACGTCGGCCTGGTGCGCGCCGACGATCGCGGTATAGCTGTCGCCGCTGATCGCCACTGACCAGCCAAAATAGTCGCCGGCCGCGCCATCCGGAGCGACCAGTTTCGTCCACTGCGACCAGGTTGATCCCGAACGGTGGAAGACGTAGACCGCCCCCTGATCCTCGTGCCCGTCCACGTCGGCGCGATACGCGCCCACCAGAGCTGTTGCGCCGCTGTTGCTGAGCGAGACCGAGATGCCCAATCGATCCTCGGCATTACCGGAGCCGGTGACTTTGATCTCGCGCGTGCCGCCTCCGTCGGGCACGTAGAAGTAAGCCGCACCCCGATCGTTATACACACCCCGGGCGCCGACCAACAACGTCGTACCGCTGAAAGCGACCGCCACGCCGAATTCGTTATCGGCGTAACCGGATTCTGCAGCGATCTTGCCCGTCTGCGACCAGTTCAAGCCCGAGCCGGCAAAACTATACACAGCGCCTTGATTGGCCTGACCATCCACATTGGCCTGATACGCCCCCACGTAAGCCACATAGCCATTGCCCATTAAGGCCACGGATACACCGAAGTAATCACTGGCAGCTCCGTCGTTGGCGATGAGCCGGGATTGTTTGGTCCAGACGTGAGCAGATCGGGTAAAGATGAAAGCCGCGCCCTGGTTGTCCTTGCCAGCCACAATAGCACCCGACGCTCCGACAAGTGCGGTGTTGCCGTCATCACTCAGGGCCACTGATCGACCAAACAAATCGCCCGCCGCGCCATCCGGATCGTAAAGGACATTTTCATAGGTCCAGGTGGAACCGGCGCGTGTATAGGCAACGGCTCCGCCCTGATCCACATTGCCCGCGCGATCGTAGCCATGCATACTCAGCAAGGCGGTATTCCCATCGTCACTCAACGCCACTGAATAGCCCAGATAGTAATCCGCTCCAGCGCCATAGCCGAATTTGTGTTGCTGGCTCCAGGCCGTACCGCTGCGCGTGAAGGCATAGGCCGCGCCTTCGTTATAAGGCTCATTGAGCGTTGAACCGTGAGCACTGACCAGCGCCGTATTGCCGTTGCCACTGAGCGCGACAGACCAACCCAATTTGTCACCGGCCGCACCATCAGTCGCGATGAGCATCGCCTGCGGCGTCCAGGTACTGCCCGATCGGATAAACACGTAGGCCGCGCCCTGATCGACGTGTCCGCTCACATCGACCTGGTCAGCGCCAATCAGCGCCGTGTTGCCATCGTTGCTCAAGGCGACCGAGATGCCAAAGCGATCATTCGCATGCCCATCGGCTGTGCCCAGATCGGCAGTGAGTTTAGCCTGCAAGTCCCACGTCGTAGCGCCGCGCACAAAGACGTAGGC
>JAUQXD010000743.1 GCA_030834835.1 Thermoflexales bacterium
GTGTAGTGCGGGCCGGGCCGATCGAGATCGAGGCGCGACAAAGCAAAACAGGGTTGATCGGCGATGGCGAGTTCGACCATGCGCGCGCGTTGTTCGGGTGGTGTGCGCCGTTCGGCCTGGCGCAGGGGCTGGACACCGGCGGGCGCAAAGAGCGCTCGATCGAGGTGCAGTTGATCGAGCGCGGCCTGCGCCATGCGCAGATGGCCGAAATGGAGAGGATCGAAGGTGCCGCCGAGGAGACCGAGGTTCATGATGAGTGATGAGTGACGAGTAATGAGTGACGAGTGAAGATACGCGTTACTCGTTACTCATCACTCGTTAGGGCGCGTCTTACATCATGCAGTGACGATAGAATCCGATCGGCCAACGACAGATCGAGCGCGTGTGAGTGCACATTCGGCACGGCAAAACACGTCATGCCTGCGGCTTTGGCCGCCTGCACTCCGAAGGGCGCATCTTCCAGCACCAGACAATTCTCCGGTGCGACGTTCAGCGCGCGGGCCGCGGCCAGAAACACGTCGGGCGCGGGCTTGCCGTTGACCACGTCGTCGGCCGAGATGATGACGTCAAAGCGCTCGCGCAGATTTGTCACCGTCAACACCGCGTCGATGTAACGTCGCAGGCCGCTGCTGGCGACGGCCTTCTTCAAACCCGATTGATCGATCCAGTCCAGCAGTTCGAGCAACCCCGGCATCGCGGTGACATTGCCGTTCAGGTGCGCGATCTGATATTCGGCTTTTTCGCGGGCCAGATCATCGGGCTGTTCGGGCAGCTGGAACAATCGGATGGCAGTTTGGGCCGTTTCGATCACACGCTGCCCCAACACGGAATCGAGCGCGGCTTGATCGAACTGCACGCCCCGTTTCGCCAGCACCGCCTGCCACGATGCGATCGAGTGCGGCTCGCTGTCCACCATCAGCCCATCAAGGTCAAAGAGTATCGCTTTGATCATTGTTCATTGTTCATTGTTCATTGCTAATCTTGCCATTCCAGTTCGTAATCTTCGCCGATCCACACGGTGTCGCCTTCTTGCACGCCTGCGGCGCGCAGCGCGTCGATGACGCCCATCTTGGTGATGGCGCGATGGAACGACATCAACGATTCTTCCGAATCGAAGCGATGGCGCAGGGCCAGCGTCTGGACCAGATGGCCGGTCACGTGCCAGCTGGCATCGGGCGCGCGATTGATGACGAACGGCTCGTCGTCATCGCCGATGCGGAAGACCGTCGGGGCTACCGGCTCGATGGGTTCCGGCACGGGCAGATCGCGCAGCAGTTCGGCGGCTCGCAAGAGCAGTTCGCGGGTGTTCGCGTGCGTGGCTGCCGAGATCGCCATGACCTCCACGCCATGGCCTTCAAGGGCGGATTTCACGGTGGGCCAGTTGGCCTGCGCCTCAGGCAGATCGATTTTGTTGAAGGCGACTAGCTGTCGTTTGTCTGCCAGACCGTGACCGAAGGCGGCCAGTTCCGCGTTGATGGTCTGGAAATCAGTCAACGGATCGGGCTGCGAGCCGTCGAGCACGTGGATCAGCATGCGCGTGCGCTCGATATGGCGCAGGAATTCGTGGCCCAGGCCCTTGCCCAGACTCGCGCCTTCGATCAGGCCGGGAATATCCGCCATGACGAAGGACACGTCACGATCCACATCGACCACGCCCAGATTCGGCTGCAATGTGGTGAAAGGGTAATCGGCGATCTTGGGCCGCGCAGCCGTGGTGGCGGCCAACAGCGTAGACTTGCCGGCGTTGGGCAGCCCGGCGAGTCCCACATCGGCGATGAGCTTGAGTTCCAGATCGAGTTCGCGTTCTTCACCGGGCATCCCGTTGGTTGCCATGCGCGGCGCCTGATTGGTGGAGGTGGTGAAGCGCAAATTGCCTTTGCCGTGCGCCCCGCCGCGCGCGACGATAAACTCGGCGTTGAGAGTCGTCAGGTCACCCAGCACCTCGCCGGTTTTCGCATCGCGGATGACGGTGCCGGGCGGCACACCGATGCGCACATCCTTGCCGTCGGCGCCGGTTTGATTCTTGCCGCGCCCGTTGCCGCCGTCTTTGGCCCTGAATTTGCGCTGCTGGCGGAAGGCCGAGAGCGTGTTGAGCGTGGGATCGACGAAGATGACTACGTCGCCGCCGCGGCCGCCATCGCCGCCGGACGGGCCGCCAAAGGGCACGAATTGTTCGCGCCGCAACGCGACCGCGCCATCGCCGCCTTTGCCGGCTGCGACTTGAATTTGAGCAGTGTCGAAAAACATTGAGATCCTTGCTGAGTTAGAGTGGGCTAATCGTACCACAAAACGTGGTGCGTGGTGCGTGATGCGTGTTTTGTAA
>JAUQXD010000069.1 GCA_030834835.1 Thermoflexales bacterium
CCAGATGGCGACGGGCAGCGGCAAGACGTTCACCGCCGTGTCGTTCATCTATCGGCTGATCAAGTTCGCGGGCGCGAGGCGCGTGTTGTTTCTCGTCGATCGCAGCAATCTGGGGCGACAGACGTTGAAGGAATTTCAGCAGTACGTCACGCCCGACGATGGCCGCAAGTTCACCGAACTGTATAACGTGCAGCATCTGCAATCCAACACGCTCGATTCGGTCAGCCGCGTGTGCATCACCACGATTCAACGCCTGTATTCGATGCTGTCCGGCGAGGCGGAGTTCGATCCCGAATTGGAAGAGGGTTCGCTCTTCGAGATCGGCGATCGGTTGGGCGACGCGCCGGACGGCGCGCCGAAGGATGTGCGCTATAACCCCACGCTGCCGATCGAGTATTTCGATTTCATCGTCACCGACGAGTGTCATCGCTCGATCTATCATCTGTGGCGGCAGGTGCTGGAATACTTCGACGGCTTTATCACCGGCCTGACGGCCACGCCCTCCAAACAGACCTTTGGCTTCTTCAATCAAAATCTGGTCATGGAGTATTCGCGGCAGCGCGCGGTGGCCGACGGCGTCAACGTCGATGGGCAGGTGTATCGCATCCGCACGCAGATCACACAGACGGGCAGCACCGTCGAAGCGGGCTACTACGTCGATAAGCGCGACCGGCAGACGCGCAAGGTGCGTTGGGAGGCGTTGGACGAGGACCTGGCCTACGACGCCGCGCAACTCGATCGGGCGGTGGTGGCCGACGATCAAATCCGCACCATCGTCCGCACCTATCGCGACCGCCTGTTTACGGACTTGTTTCCGGGGCGGACGGACGTGCCCAAGACGCTGGTCTTTGCCAAAGACGACAGCCATGCAGAAGACATCGTGCGCATTCTGCGCGAAGAGTTTGGCAAGGGCAATGAGTTTTGCCAGAAGATCACGTATCGCACGACGGGCGTGAAGCCGGAAGATCTCATCGCGTCGTTCCGCAACAGTTACCAGCCGCGCATCGCGGTGACGGTGGATATGATCGCCACGGGCACCGACATCAAGCCGCTGGAAGTCCTGCTGTTCATGCGGCCCGTCAAATCGCGGCTGCTGTTCGAGCAGATGCTGGGCCGCGGCACGCGCGTCATCAACCCGACCGATCTGATCGCCGTGACGCCGGATGCGGCGCGCAAGACACACTTCGTCATCGTCGATGCGGTGGGCGTGGTCGATGGGGAAAAGGTGGAGACGCCGGCGCTGGACCGCAAACGATCGATGCCGTTCGATAAGTTGCTGGAAGCGATTGCGCTGGGCGCGCACGATGACGACACGTTGGCGTCGCTGGCCGGTCGGTTGGCGCGGCTCGATCGGACGTTGAGCGATCACGACCGATCGAGTGTGCAGACGATCGCGGGCGCGGATACACGCGAATTGGCCAATCGATTGTTG
>JAUQXD010000744.1 GCA_030834835.1 Thermoflexales bacterium
CTATACCTACGACGACGGCACGGAAAGCCTGATCGATGTAACGCTGTCGATTGCGGCCAATCAGATCACGGCGCTGTTTGGCCCGGCGGGCGGCGGCAAATCGACGCTGCTGCGTGTCATCAATCGCCTGAATGATCTGACCTATGGTTCGCATATGTCGGGCCGGGTGCTGCTGGACGGTCAGGATATTTACGCGCCGGGTGTCAGTGTATCGGATCTGCGCCGCCGCGTAGGCATCGTGTTTGCGCAGCCGCTGCCCTTGCCCATGTCCATCCGCGCAAACATCGAATACGGCCCGCGTCTGGCGGGCCTGCGCGACACCCGCAACCTCAACACGCTGGTCGAGCAGAGCCTGCGATCGGCGGCGTTGTGGGACGAGGTGAAAGATCGGCTCGGTGAGTCGGGCTTTGCGTTGTCGGGCGGGCAGCAGCAGCGCCTGTGTCTGGCGCGCGTACTGGCGCTGGAGCCGGAAGTCATCTTGCTCGACGAGCCGATGTCGGGTCTCGATCCAATCTCGACCGCGAAGATCGAAGATTCACTGCAAGAATTGAAACAGACATACACCATTGTCATCGTGCCGCACAACATTCAGCAATCGGCGCGCGTGGCCGATCAGGCCGCGTTCTTCTTGCAGGGCCGCCTGATTGAGGCCGCGCCGGGGAAGCAACTGTTCCTGAATCCAAAAGAGAAGCGTACGGAAGACTACATCACCGGTCGGTTTGGTTAACGTCCGATCGGGTTGAAACTGCCCGACGGGGATGTTATAATCGTGGCAGGTCGTTCTTCCAAGGAGATTTATGACGGATCCGCGTGTCGAAAAACTCGCCCGCGTCATCACCGAATATTCGGTCGGCATCAAGCCCGGCGATCGGGTATACATCACGGCGTCGCCCGTGGCCCAACCGTTGACCTTGGCCATTATCGAGCAGGTCATCAAGCGGGGCGGTCATCCGCACATCACGGCGGGCAGCGGCTACAATCACCTCGATCTGGTGCCGGGCGCGACTGAATTGCTGCTGAAATACGGCTCGGACGAGCAAGTGCAGTACGTCAATCCGTTTGAGCTGATGGCCGTGCGCGACTTCGATGTGCGTATCGCCATCAGAGCTGATGTGAACACGAAGTCGCTATCCAACATCGACCCGAAGCGGATTGCGATGCTGACCTCGGCGCGGCGCGTGTTGACCGAAACGATGATGCAGCGCAGCGCCGCCGGTGATCTGCGCTGGTGCGTGACGCTGTTCCCCACCGAGGCCAACGCGCAAGACGCCGAGATGAGTCTGCGCGAATACGAAAATTTTGTGTATGCGGCCGGCCTGTTGAACGACCCCGATCCGGTGGCAAGTTGGCGCGTGATGGCCGCGCGCCAGCAGACGTACATCGATTGGCTCAAGGGCAAGCGGCGCATTCATGTCAAAGGCCCCAACGCCGATCTGAAAGTGGGCATCGACCGGCGCATCTTCATCAACTCAGAAGGCAAGCGCAACTTCCCGGACGGCGAAATTTTCACCGGCCCGGAAGAGACCATTACCGAAGGCTGGGTTAAGTTCACCTATCCCGCGATCTATCAATCGCGCGAAGTGGACGGCGTCGAATTGGAATTTAGGGCGGGGCGTGTGGTCAAAGCCATCGCGGTTAAGGGTCAAGATTTCTTGCATAGCGTATTGGATACCGACACGGGTTCTCGGACGCTGGGCGAATTTGCCATCGGAACCAATCATGCCATCAAGCAATTTACACGCAACATCCTGTTCGATGAGAAGTTAGGCGGCACTATTCACATGGCGCTGGGCGCGGCCTATCCCGATACGGGTGGTGTGAACAAATCGGCCGTGCACTGGGACATGATCTGCGATACGCGCGACGGCACGGAAATCACCGCCGACGGCGAAGTCTTCTATCGCAATGGTGAGTTTTTGATCAAGTAGATCAGGAAACAAGTAGACAAGTAGACGAGTGGAGACGCTCCAACCGGAGCGTCTCTTTTTGTGAGGCGAACGTGATTATCAACGGGCTAAAGATTCATCCTGAATTGTTGGAAATAGTTGAGGCGGAGCGCTGCCGGCTGCACGAATGCAAGGGCGCGTGCTGCAGCGGCGGCGTATGGCTGGACGCGGATGATCTCAAACCGAACGTGCCGCACGTCGAATCGATTCAAGCCAATTTACCGGAAGAGCGGCGCGATCCCAATACGTGGTTCTCCGCGCCGGAGCCGGATGAGGACACGCCGTCGGGCGTCAAGATCGGCACGAATGTGGTGGATGATCCGGTGCGACCGGGGATAACCTGCTGCGTTTTTCTGCGGCCCGATCGATTGTGCGCGCTGCAAGAGACCTCGCGCCAACTGGGTCTGCCTGGACTTGGTTTGAAGCCATTCTTCTGCGCGCTCTATCCCGTTTACGTGGAGAATGGCGAAGTGATCATCGATCACGAAACCGAGCAAGACTTCGACGGCGCGAACTGCCGCCGCTTCTGCGCGACAAAGCAGCCGCTGTATGAAGTGTTCCGCGAAGAGATGCTGATGGTGCTGGGCGAGGACGGCTATCGGGAGTTGCAGGCGCAAGCGACCGCGGCCTGATCCGTCATTTGAGTTTCCGAATTTTCGGCCAGTGGAAGAAGACCAATAGGCTGTAGAGTAACGATAGACCCGCGCCCAACGCCACAGCCAGCGGCGCGCCAATCAGCGCGTCAGTCAGTCCGGCCTGCATGCGGCCCGCGCCCATCATGCCCTGAAACAACATCGAATAGATACTCATCACCCGGCCGCGCAACTGATCGGGCGTGGTGAGCTGCACCAGCGTATTCGTCAGGGCGTTTTGCAGGATAAACACGACGCCCACCCCCAGCAAGACCAGGGCCGACAGCCAGAACGATTGCGAAGCCGCGAAAATCAGCAGACCGATCGGCAGGCCAAGATTGCCAATGGTCAATAATCGACCGCGTCCCCGGTCGCCATACATCCCCACCAGCAGCGCACCCACCAGCGCGCCCGTGCCGAACATCCCCATCAACAGGCCGAAGGGCACTGCGTTCTGATCCTGGCACGTGATGCGGCTGCACACCCACTCGTTGAGCGGCTGCGCGCTCGCGGCCAGCGGGCCGACGGGTTGCAGTGTGCCATCGGGCAGCCGGTTGGATTGGACGAAGACCGGCATCAGGGTCATGAACGGGATGGAGAGAAACGCTGCGACGCCGACCATGCTCATCAGCACTTTCAGCGTCTCATGCCGCCACACGTAGCGCAGGCCCTCCTTCAAGTGCGACCGCATCCGGGGCGGCTTGATCATGACCGGCGTAGGCGGCAGGCGCATGAGCAGCAGGCCCGCGATGACGGCCAGAAAGGACAGACCGTTCACCAGGAAGGCCGCGCCGTAGCCCAGCGCCGCGATGAGCAAGCCGGCCAGCACTGGCCCGATCGCACGGCCCAGGTTGAAGATCGCAGAATTGAGGGCGATGCCGCTGTCCAGATCGGCGCGGTCCTCCACCATTTCCATCACAAATGCCTGGCGCGCCGGTACGTCGATGGCATTAGCCGCGCCGGAGATGAAAGCCAGCGCCACGATGTGCCAGGTCTGAATCTGGTTGGCAAGGGCCAGCGCGGCCAGCGCGAAGGCTTGCAGCAGCATGATGCCCTGTGTCAGCACGATGATATTCCGTTTGGAAAATCGATCAGCCAGCGAACCGGCTATCAGGCTCAACGGCACCAACGGAATCAGCGGCAGAAACCCGATCACGCCAATCCACAGACCGGGGTTGTCGGGTTCCAGCTGTATTATGAGCAGCGGCTGCGCGGTCTGCTGCATCCATGTGCCGATAATGGAGATAAGCTGGCCGTAGAAGAATAACTTGTAGTTGCGATGCCGCAACGCGCGGAAGGCCTTGCGGCGACCGGTCAACGCCTGCGGGGTGGATTCGGCCGGAGTGACGGCCAGTGGCTCGATGGGGTTGTCGCTCATAATGGTCTGGAATCAAAAAGGGGAAGCCGGGGCTTCCCCTTTTGCATTGCTCCGCAACCAAGACTCGAACTTGGAACCCATCGGTTAACAGCCGATTGCTCTGCCGATTGAGCTATTGCGGAATGCTCCTGACTTGTCTCGCGGGCGAGATTATACCACAGGCATTGTTTGCGTCAAGCATCCGCCGGGCCGGAAGCATACTCGGCGGCGTAGTCGGCCTGGGCGGCTTCGATCACTTTTGCGGCGGTTTCATAGCCATAAACAGCCTCGATCGTCACGTCGCGGCTGAAGGCCAGCAGGTCTTCGCCCGGTTTCATCTTATACGTCATGAAGTAATGCCGCAAGCGTTCGATCAATTTGGCCGGCACATCGCTCAGATCAGAGGCGCCGGCCCACACCGGGTCTTTCTCCAACACGGCGATGATCTTGTCGTCGGCCTCGCCGTGATCGACCATGCGCAGCCCGCCGATGACGCGCGCGTTCAGCAGAATCTCCGCGCGATTGATGGCGCGCTCACTCAGCACGCAAATATCCAGCGGGTCGCCGTCGCCGTGCGTGGCGGCCTCCGACAGCGCGGCCACGCGTGAGGCACAGTACGTGCGCGGGATGAAGCCGTACAGCATCGGCGGGAGCGAGGAGGTCAGCTGCGGCCGATCGACCCGGAGATAGCCGCTGGGTTTATCCACTTCGTATTTCACACCATCGAACGGCGTGATCTCGATGAAGGCGTGCACCAATCGCGGTGGATTGGGGCCAATCGACAGGCCGTGCCACGGATGCGGACGGAAGCGCTCGAACGGTTTGGGCGACATGGCATCACTCCAAAATGAAGGCCGCGCCGATAAGGGCGCGGCCGGTTGAACTATTCAGCCAGATAATCGCGCAGCTTGCGGCTGCGATACGGATGGCGCAACTTGCGCAGCGCCTTGGCCTCGATCTGGCGGATGCGTTCGCGCGTGACGCCGAAGAACTGGCCCACTTCTTCCAGCGTGTGGCTTTGCCC
>JAUQXD010000745.1 GCA_030834835.1 Thermoflexales bacterium
CCCACTTCGATAAAACTGATCAACAATGAACTGCCGCCGTAACTGATGAAGGGCAAAGTGACGCCCGTCAACGGCGCTAAGCCTGAATTACCGGCCATGATGATCCACGCCTGCAACCCGATCGCGATCGCCAGCCCGGCGGCCAGCAGGCGGCCAAACGTCGTGCGCGCCAGCATGGCGCTGCGCAGGCCGCGCAGCGTGATCGCGCCAAAGGCGGCCACCACGGCCAGCGTTCCGGACAATCCGAACTCTTCGCCGATTGCCGCCAGCGGCATATCGGTGTGCGCGGCGGGAAGGATAACATCGGGATAGCCCTGGCCCAATCCCGTTCCAATGATGCCGCCGCTGTTCAACGCGATCATCGATTGGACGACTTGATATGATGAACTCGATGCATCCGCCCACGGATTCAACCACGTATCGATGCGGCTCTGCACCCGCCCGATCAGCCCGTACCCGACGACTCCGGCCACGATCAACAGGGCCGCACCGATGACCAGATAGCGCAGTTGGCCGCTCGCCAGAAACAACATCACGAGGAAGGAAAAATACAACAGCAGCGACGAGCCTAAGTCTTGTTGCGCGATCAACAGCAGCATCGACACGCCCCACATCGCCAGCAGGGGCGCGAGATAGGGCAGCGTGAGAAACGGTTGATGATCGCGCAATCCCAGACTGCGGGCCACTTCGCGTTTTTCGGCCAGATATGAAGCGAGGAAAGCCACGAACAACAACTTCAAGATTTCGGCGGGCTGAAAGAACACGCCCGCCAATCCGCCTAACCACAACGGTAAGCCCACGCCCTCCGGGTTGACGCCGACGATGAATGTCAGCGCCAGCAACCCCAGCCCGATGAACAACCACGTGTACCGATAACGCCGCAGCCACTTCAAATCCGATGGGGCGCGCATCACGCCGATCAACACCGCGCTGGCGACGACGAGCCACAGCATCTGGCGCGGCAAAAAGCCGGGCGCCAGTCGCGCAATCTCGATCAGCCCCCAGCCCGACAACAGCGCCACGATGGGCAGCAACAACGGATCGCGATCGCGCAACCACCGATTGAGTTGCCGATGGATCACGCCGAAGCAGATCAGCCAGGCCGCGCCCGCGCCGATGAGCCACAGCGGCTGGATGGAGTACCCGATCAGCGGTGCAGTGTGATTGTACGCCGACACCAGGCCGAGTTGCAGCAGCCCGATCAACGTGAACGCGCCGGCCAGACCCAGCAGCAGGCGCTCTTTGAGCACGCCGCTGGCCTGAGCCGTCCAGCCCTGCGCCGCATCGAATGGGCGGGTTGAATCGGCTTGCACGGTCACGACTTGTGCTTTCGCTTCGCGGCGGATTTCTTCACGGATGCGGGCAGGTACTTGCCCACGATGGGCGCGAGATCGCGCTTAACGCGATTGGGGATCGCGTCACGGTGCGTGATGATGGCGTCGGAGAGCGCGTCGGCGCAGGCGCACGATCGGGCGGCGGGCAGCGTCGGGATGAGGTTGACGATCGCCTCTTTGCTGACTTGCACGTTCGCCAGCAATCGCTCGATTACCATCGACACGGTCACGGCTTCTTCTTCCTCGTGCCACACATCGTAATCGGTAACGTGCGCCATGCACGCATAGCAAATCTCGGCTTCGCGGGCCAGGTTGGCTTCGGGGATAGCCGTCATGCCGATGATGTCGCACCCCCACTCGCGATACAACTTGCTCTCGGCTTTGGTGCTGAAGCGCGGCCCTTCGATGGTGACGAACGTCGCGCCCCAGTGGACGTGCGCGCCCGTTTGCTCCACCGCTTCGTAGACGAGCTTGCTGAACTCCGCACAGAACGGCTCGGCCAGGCCGATGTGCGCGACGAGACCGTTGCCAAAGAACGACAGCGCGCGGCCCGAAGTGCGATCGATGAGTTGATCGGGGATGACGATGTGGCGCGGGGCGAACTCTTCACGCAGGCTGCCGCACGCGCTGACGGACAGGATGCGCTCAACGCCCAGCGACTTCAACGCCCAGATGTTGGCGCGCGAGTTGACCTCGGTGGGCGTGAGGCGGTGGCCGCGGCCGTGGCGGGGCAAGAAGGCCACGCGCTGATCGGCCAGTGTGCCGATGCGGATCGTGTCGCTCGGCTCGCCGAACGGCGTCTTGACGGCGACTTCTTTGATGTCGGTAAGTTGCTCGATGTCATATAATCCACTGCCGCCGATGATGGCGAGCGATACCGCTTCGTGTTTGGGCATGTTCATCTCCTGGGTTGACGGGTTCGCGGCTGATTGTATACTGTAGCGGGTAAGTGGTCAATCGGTTAGCGGTGATTGGTCACTTGGTATATTAGTAATTGGTGGATTGGTAAATTAGTCAAACGAGGAGCAAGCGCGCCCACGCGCGGTTCGATTGTTTTATGCCTGACATTCTCACTCTTTACGTTGATGACGAACTGATTGTGGCTAACAAACCGGCGGGTTTGCCGACGCTGCCCGACGGTTACGATAAGACTGCGCCCTATCTTGGCGGCGAATTATCCGCGCAGTATGGGCGTGTCTGGATCGTGCACCGCCTTGACAAAGACACAAGCGGTGCGATCGTGGTGGCACGTTCAGCCGGGGCGCATCGCGCGCTTAATCTGCAATTCGATGCGCACACGGTGGCCAAGATTTATCACGCGCTCGTGCTTGGTGTTCCTGATTGGGATGAACGCACCATTGATCTTGCGTTGCGCCCCGACGGTGATCGCCGGCATCGCACCGTGATCGATTCACAGCGCGGCAAGGCAGCGAGCACGCATGTGCGCGTGCTTGAGCGTTTTGCAGAATACACATTGATTGAAGCGCGATTGGAAACGGGCCGCACGCACCAAATTCGGGCGCACCTCGCGGCGATTGGTTATCCACTGGTGTCGGATGCGTTGTATGGAACCTTACGAGGGGCGAACGCCGGGCAGCCGGATGTAGGCGACAATCGTCGCATGGTTGAAGGGATCAGTCGGGTGGCCCTGCATTCCCGCTCGATCGCATTCGAGCATCCAACCACGAAGGCGCGACTTCAGTTTGAGGCGTCATACCCCGAAGATTTTGACGCGGCACTCAAAGACCTGCGGTTCAGGTAGTAGGCCGTGCTACCACGTCCGGCGGGCGTAACCCAGATGGATATTAAAAGACCTGCGAGGTTTTCGGAATCTCGCAGGTCTTGCGTTCAAAGCGTAGGGCAAGTCGGCGACTTGCCTGGCAAGATAACATCTTGCCTCACAGTCTATGCCCGATAATGCCGCGCCAATTCCGACGCGTACTGTTTGCCTACCGTGTCGGCGTGCTCGCGCAGCCAGTCGCTGAGGCGGGTGCGGCCAGTCGGCGGGCCATCCACCACCAGCAGATTCGACATCAACCCATCCACTTCTTCCTGTGTCAACACCACGTCCTTAACGAAGCGCCCAATGAATTGCGACAGCGCCAGCGCCGCTTTGGGCGGCAGATGAACGATCAGCGAGCGGCTGCGCACGGTCTGCGCGATCAACTTAACCAGCGTTTCAAACGAATAAATCTCTGGCCCTACGGCGTCGACGATCTCGTTTGTGTGACGCTGCCCGGCGGCCACGGCCAGATCGGCCATATCGTCGGCGCTGATGGGTTGCAGGCGATACTCGCCGTCGCCGGGGATGACAAACATGGGGAAATGACGCAGCAGCCACGCGATGTTGTTGATCAAAATATCTTCGTCGCCAAAGATCACCGTCGGCCTGATGATGGCATACGACAGCTTCGAATTCATCAGCACTTGCTCAAGCAGCCCTTTGCCTTTGAAATAGGGCAGGGGGCTGTCGACGTGCGGATTGGTGATGCTGACGTGCACGAAGCGCTTGACGCCGGCTTCCGCCGCCGCGCGGATCAATTTCTGCGTGTTCTCCACCGCTTCGTCAAACGTAATTGAGCCGTGGGTGAAGCGCACCCAGTACGTGTTGTACAGCGTCGTCACCCCCTGCAAGCTGCGCACCAGTTCACTCGGTCGATCGAAGTTGAAGGGAAAGGCATCGACTTTCACGCCGAACGTACTGGCTCGATTGGCGTGGCCCGTCAGCGTGCGAACCAATCGCCCCTGCGCCAGCAGCCGCTGCGCGATGTACTTGCCCGTGTAGCTGAACGCGCCTGTGACGACATCGACTTCCTGCACTGAGTTCGTTCGCATCATGCCTCGCTTACGCCAACAGCCAACTCATCGCGAATAGGATTCCAAAATACAAGTGCAACTGGGCCGTGCGTCCCAGCGTTTGATTGAGCGCCTGGCCCGCTTGACCATTCAAAACGGTGCGGATGAGCGTGTACGCAAAAGGCACAGTCAATCCTGGCAACCACCACCACCCGATTGTTCCGGTGGCCGCCATCAGGCCGATCGGGACGACGTAGGCCGCGATCAGGCACAGCGTATACTCGATCCGCGTGGCCCGATCACCTATCCGTACCGCCAGCGTAATCTTACCTGCGGCGCGATCTGTTTGAATATCGCGCAGATTATTGATGATGATGATCGCCGTCACCAGCAGCGCCACGGGCAACGCGGCGATGAGTGACCATAGCGAAAACGTCAGCAAATGCAGATACGTCGTGCCCATCACGGCGACGAGACCGAAGAACACGAACGCCGCCACGTCGCCGAGGCCGCGATAGGCCAGCGGAAACGGCCCGGCGGTATAGCCGATCGCGGCGAGCATCGACACGACGCCGATGATGACGATGGGCCAGCCGCCCACCAGCGCTCCCGGATGGGTGTCGCAGCAGCCGCCGTGGCCCGGCTCC
>JAUQXD010000746.1 GCA_030834835.1 Thermoflexales bacterium
AGCCGTTGTGCCGGTGTCCGTCACCACGTTGCCGTCGCTCGCCGCAATCGTCGCGGCCAGCGTGAACTGTCCACCCGTGTGAGTCGCTTGCGATGTGGACATGGGTGTGCGCGCTGGCCGCGGTGGTTAGCTGCGCGATTGGGCCAACAATCGCCGGTGTGCCGCAGCCTGTTCGTCGGCGGCCGTAGAATTCGCCAGCCACGTTTCGTCCGTCAAGTCCAATCGCAACGGCGTGAGCGAGATCAGGTCGTGTTCAATCGCCCAGCGATCCGTGTCTTCAGCCGGATCGGTCAGTGGTCTGGCGGCGAACCAGTAATGCTGGCGGCCCATCGGATCGGTTCCGGCGACGACGTGCCCATTGTACGAACGCACCGACTGCCGCGTCCAGCGCAGACCCTGCGGCGCGGGCGGCAGATTGACGTTGACGAGGAACGGGCGCGTGGATTCGAGCAGCAGGTTGATCACCTGCTCGATGCCGGGAATCAACGCCTCATAGGTTGGATCAACCTCGAAAGTGGCGCTGAACGCAATGGCGGGCACGTTCAAGAAGGCGGCCTGCTTGGCTGCCGCCACCGTGCCCGAATGCCAGACGTCATGCCCCAGGTTGTACCCCAGATTGATGCCGGACAATACCAGGTCGGCGCCGTCCCAGTGATGCAGCCCCAGGGCCACGCAGTCGGCGGGCGTGCCGTTGACCTGATACGCCTCGAAATCAGCCAGTTTGATGCGCCGATAGCGCAGCGGCCGCAGAATCGTGATCGCGTGGCCGGTGGCCGATTGCTCGGCATCGGGCGCAACCACGCGCACCTGTCCGAAGCGCGCGGCGACGGTTGCCAGCGCGTGAATGCCGGGGCTGTAGATGCCATCGTCGTTGGTCACTAAAATACGCACAGTTGCTCCTTAGCGTTTAAGTTCGATCTCACTCAATTGGTTCTGTTCGAGTAGAATACCCGGTGGCTGTGAAGCCGCCCGCTACTTCGTGTTATAAACGAGTTAAGACTTCGTAAAGGATTGCTAATGAAACACACTTCGACGTACATGCAGCGGCCGTTTCCAGCGGCGCGCCAGATCGTGATCGATGCGGGACGCCAGGGCAGCCGCCGGCACCTGATTCACGGCCTGCTCGAACTCGATGTGACGCCCGTGCGTCAACGGCTGCGCGAGCACAAACAGCAGACCGGTGAAGGTCTGTCGTTCACGGCCTTCGTCGTGCGCAGCCTGGCGGCGGCGATCGATCTCGATCGGCGCGTGCAGGGCTATCGGGATTGGCGCAATCGCCTGATCGTGTTCGACGAGGTGGATGTCGTCACGTTGATCGAGACCGAGCGCGGCGGGGTGGCGCTGCCGCACATCATCCGGGCCGCCAACACCCGATCGTTCCGCTCGATCCACGACGAGATCCGATCGATTCAAACGCGGCCCGATCGCAGTGCGCAACAATCGGTTCTGACGCGCCTGGCGCCGTATCTACCCGCGCCAGTGCGCGATGTCTTCTACTGGCTCATGCTCAAAAATCCGCCGCGTTTTAAGCAGTACGCGGGGACGTGTGTCGTGACGTCGGTCGGCATGTTCGGGCAGAGCAGCGGCTGGGGTATCGGCTTTCTGCCGATGCACACGCTGGGCCTGACGGTGGGCGGCATCGCCGAAAAGCCGGGCGTGATCGATGGGCAGATCGTCATTCGCGAGTATCTCGATCTCACCATCACCTTCGATCACGACATTGTCGATGGCGCGCCGGCTGCCCGTTTCGCGCAGCGGTTCAAAGAAGTGATCGAGAGCGGACGCGCGCTCGACGTGGTGTGAGTGCGCGCTCACAGCCGCGTCGTATGCTCACCTCGACTGGAGCAGCGGGCGGAGACCGTCCGCCCAATCTCGAATGGCCTTCCAATCGCGATGATCGCCTTCCTGCCACACGCCGAACAGGACGCTGAGGCGGAACTTCAATCGATCGCTGAATGACGGAAGCTTGCCGATGTCCAACGCCCCGGCAAAGAGACCTTCACTTACCGGCCGGACTGCGGCCCGCACCGGATCGAGGAAGGCCGCCACGTGCGGACGGTATTTCTCGCCATTCTTCATCGCCAGTGTCATGCAGACCAGAAACGCGGCGAAGGGCTTCTGGCGCAGTGCGGCCTGATGCGTCCGCATGAATTGCATGGCTTCGGGCAGCCACTGTTTGCCGCGTATGGCGCTGCCTGCCACGACCGCCGCATACGGCGTGAGGTCGGTGACTTCTTCCATGCGGCGGACGTCCACCTGCGCGCCATTGTCCGTCAGGGTCTTGCCGATCGCTTCGGCGACACCGGCGGTGGATCCGATCCGGCTGGCATAGGTTACGAGGATTTTGTCTGACATGGGTATTGGATGACCTCCTGAAGCAATGATTTACGGCTAGGTTGCATGTAGCTGACAGCCGCATTATACCGCGCAATCAGGCTCGATCGAGAAGGTGATGGTGGAGGAGGTTGGTAAATTGGTAGATTGGTAGATTGGTAACTGGTAGATTGGTGGGCTACTTGTAAGACAAAGACCCTTCGGGCGCTGTGCCTGAAGGGTCTTTTGTTGTTCCAACGCCCCGCGTCAGCCGCCGGCCACCGACCCGAGTGCCAGTGGTTAGCCGCAACGCTCAACTGGCGCGCATCCGATTTTGTCCGATTCGCGAAGCGGTCCGTTGTCGGCCCGGCTGCACGCCGTGTTGGGCCGCCGCCCGTGGTGACGAGCGTATCATCTCTGCGGGCAGTCAATTATCCTATTCCACATGTATATCTTAGTCCGGGTGCTTTGTGATCGGTCGAAATGACCATCTTTCCATGTTTCCATTCGGTTTGACCAATTGCATGATATTGAAACTCGATTCTAGCCCATTGAATCTCTTCTCTGTTACCGCTAGGGCCATCGACCGTTATTGAGATTTCCCGAACTACGGCCCCACCGTACTGATCAATATCGCGCAGTGCAATGTACTGTAGATTATTCTGGCAGATAGGATCGGAGTTCCCTAATCTCAACACTGCTTCTACATCTTTGTGTATGACAGCATCAAAGTAATTCTGTGCGATTGTTTCAGTAGGCGGAAAGGAGAAGAAACTGAGAAACAGAAATAAGCTACACGTCACAACGATAACCGCAAGAACAACGCCAAGTCTGATACTTCCATTAGCGCGGCTGTTCATATTACAGGCTTCACTTTCAGGGGCGGTGCGTTTGCTGTAACTTTACGCTGTTGTAACGGACAAGAGATCAGACGAAACTATATGTGCTGCCTTGCAGTGGAAAAGCGGCCCAACGGCTGGGCGTCAGCCGCCCGCCACCGACCCGATCGCCAACCGTCAAAACGGATGCTCAACTTTGGCAGCTGGGCGGGTCGGCTGCAATCACCCCCGGCGCGCCGTTCCTTCACGAAAGAAACTGACCGGCCCCGCGTCTTGCCCGCCGAGAATCGCGTAAGATTAGG
>JAUQXD010000747.1 GCA_030834835.1 Thermoflexales bacterium
GCGTAAACGCCATATCGGGCCGGTATTCACCTGGCCCCAGTTTGGGGGGAGAGCTGGCAGGCGTCTTTTTCATAGCGCCCGAGTTTACCCCAAACCATACCTTTTAGCATCGGCCTGTCGGTAGCCGTGCTACAGTGTCGAGATTTGCTGGAATTTGTGCCAGACGATCTAGGTGCTGAGGTATTCGCGGAAGCACTATCGGCAACACGTGAAATCAGCGAGGTTGATTCGCGGGCAGAAGCGTTGAGCGCACTGATCGATCGGGTGGCCGACGACCGGCGTGAATCAATCGTGCGTGAGGTGATCGCGTTGCTGCAATAACAGCTAATCACAAAGAAAAAGCCCCTTCGAGATGAAGGGGCTTTTCGTTTGCAACCGAACTACTTGACTTCCACACCCGCACCGGCGGCTTCGAGCTTGCCCTTGGCATCGGCGGCGGCGTCCTTGCTGACGGCGCTCAACACGGTCTGCGGCGCGCCATCGACCAAGTCCTTGGCTTCTTTCAGGCCCAGGCTCGGGACGAGCTGGCGGACGACCTTGATAACTTCGATCTTCTTCGCGCCGGCGTCCTTGAGGACGACGTCGAATTCGGTCTTCTCTTCGACTACCTCGGCCGGAGCAGCGGCGCCACCCGACGGCATCGCACCCATCATCACGGGCGCGGCAGCGCTAACGCCCCACTTCTCTTGCAGCAACTTCGACAGTTCGGCGGCTTCCATCAGTGTGAGTTGATCGAGTTCCTCGATCAACTTCTGCAGCTTCTCAGACATTGAAAAATCCTCCATCAGGATAGTAGTTGAATTTTGAGTGAAATACTCGGACTTGCGTCCGTCTTGAACAGGCTAGGCTGCGGCCGGCGCCTGTTCCGATCGGGCCTTCAACACCTGCACGAGTTCGCGCATCGGCGCATTGAGCACGTTGACCAACTGCGACATCGGACCCTGGATCGTCGCCACGAGGCCGCCCAGCAACACCGGGCGCGGCGGCAGATCGGCGAGAGCCTTGACACCGGCTGCATCAATGACGCGATTGCCCAGCAGGCCGCCCTTCAGCACGTAGTTCGGCACTTCGCCCGCAAAGGTAGTGCAGGCTTTGGCGACGGCGGCTGGATCGGTGAGGCCGAAACTCATGATGACCGAACCGGTCAACAGGTCCTCCGGCACCGGCAGACCCGCTTGCTGCAACGCCTTGATCGCCAGCGTGTTCTTGACCACGTGCAACTCGCCCTGCACTTCATGAATCCTGGAGCGCAAGCGATACAGGTCTTTGGTCGACACGCCCTGATAACCGGCGATGACTACCGCCTGGCTCTGCTTGAACCACTCGGCATATTGGGCAATTAATTCACCACGACGCTCTTTACTGACTGGCACTTGATTCACCTCCTTTCGTCTATGCTGTCTCTTGCAGACAACAAAAAGTCTTTGCCGCATGACAGAGGCAAAGACTTTAGACGATGCTGGTTCAGGCTGTGCGCAAGGCACATCCCTACACAAATCATCTGCTGACTTTCGCCTCGGCAGGTCACGATTAAGCTGATCGCTCAGCGCCTGCGGTCACGGGCTGCGGCATATTCAATTAGCAGCGCATGCCTGACAGTACTTAATCTCAGTCACACGCGAATTGATCAGACTAGGCTGAAAATTCCATCGACTGTGCCATGTTCGGGTCAACCTTGACGCCGGGGCCCATCGTGGCGGCCAGCGAAATCTTGCGGATGTAGGTACCCTTGGCGGCCGAGGGCTTCGCTTTCTTGATCGCGTCCATCAACGCGGCAAAGTTGGCGCGCAGGTCTTGTTCGCTGAAAGCGGTCTTACCGATCGGCACGTGCACGCCCGCGGTCTTATCGACGCGGAACTCAACACGGCCGGCCTTAGCCTCTTTGATCATGCGGGGCAGATCATCCGCGTTCTGCGTGATGTTGCCCGCCTTGGGGCTAGGCATCAGGCCGCGCGGACCGAGCACCTTACCCAGACGACCGGCCTTGCCCATCATGTCGGCCATGGCGATCGTCACATCCCAATCCGTCCAGCCGTCTTGAATCTTCTTGAAGCCCTCGTCGTCGCTGACGACAAAATCGGCGCCGCTGTCCTGCGCCAGACGTGCGCCTTCGCCCTGAGCGAAGACCATCACGCGCACGACCTTGCCCAGACCGGCGGGCAGAATCACCACACCGCGCACCTGCTGATCGGCCTGGCGGGGGTCGACACCCAATCGGAAGTGGGCTTCCACCGTGGCGTTGAATTTGGCGTACGAGGTGGCCTTCACCAGCTGCAATGCTTCAACGGGCGAGTAGGCTTTATCGTGATCGACCTTTTTGGCTGCTTCGTTATACTTTTTACCGTGCTGTGCCATCGTTTTCTCCTGGTGGTATTAACGGGACGCGTCAGGCGCGCACCCTCCCACAAAATCATTAGTCCTTGATGTCAATGCCCATGCTGCGCGCCGTGCCCGCCACCATCGCCATGGCGTCTTCGATGTCGAAGGCCGGCATGTCCTTCATCTTTGTCTCGGCGATTTCACGCACCTGCTTGCGGGTGATCTTGGCGACCTTGGCTTTGTTGGGCGTGGCCGACCCCTTCTCGATCGCGGCGGCTTTGCGCAGCAGATCGGGCGTGGGCGGCGTCTTCAGCACGAAGGTGAACGAGTTATCGGTGAAGATGCTGATCTCCGCCGGGATAACCTGGCCGGCCATGCTCGCCGTGCGGGCATTGTATTCCTTGCAGAACGCCATCAGGTTGATGCCGTGCTGGGCCAGCGCCGGACCAATCGGGGGAGCAGGATTGGCTTTACCGGCATTGATATTGAGTTTGACGACGACCTTCAGTTTCTTTGCCATTGCAATCTCCTCGTGGTATTAGCGGGACGCACCAGGCGCGCACCCTCCCACAAATTTTTCAACAGGGCAAGTTGACAACTTGCCCTACATTTTTTCGACTTGTAAGAAATCCAACTCGACCGGCGTCTCGCGCCCGAAGAACGACACCATCACGCGCACTTTCGCCTTGTCCATGTTGATCTCGTCGACGGTGCCCATGAAATCGTTGAACGGGCCATCGACGATGCGCACCTTCTGACCAGGCTTAAATGTCACCTTGACCTTGGGCGCTTCGGCTTCCATGCGCTTGATGATCGACGACACTTCTTCAGTGCGCAGCGGCGTGGGTTTGTTGCCCATGCCGACGAAGCCCGTGACGCCTGGCGTGTTGCGCACGACGTACCACGAATCGTCGTTCATCAACATCTGCACCAGGATGTAGCCGGGGAAGACGCGGCGCTCGACGGTGCGGCGCTTGCCTTCTTTGACTTCGATTTCTTCTTCAGTAGGCACGACGACCTGGAAAATCTGGTTGGCCATGCCCATGGATTCGATGCGTTGTTCGAGGTTGTGCTTGACTTTATTCTCGTAACCGGAGTAACAATGCACCACGTACCACGCCCGATCGTCAGGCGCTTCGCTCAGGTCCGGGGCGCCTTCGGAGGCAGCCGCCCGCATCGCCGTGGCGCGCAGTTCGCGCAAGGCCGCTTTGACTTCTTCAGCCTCGGGCGCGGGCAGTTCCATCACCGGAACGGGGCGCGACTCAATCGGTTCGGGGAGATCGTCGAGCTCATCGTCAAGATCATCATCCGCCGACTGGAGCGAAAACTTCCCCGCCAGCTCGGCGGGGGTTTCACGCTCGATGGTTTCCGGTTGAAGTTCATCGTCCGGCAATACGACTTCGTCAGTCATGAATCTCACTCACTTAAAGACGCAGCCGCTACTGACGGCGTACCGCCCATACGATGGCGCCAATGCCGCCAACGGCCAGGATCGCGCCAATGATGGTTCGGAGCGTGTCGCGCTCGACCAGAATGCCGCGGAACAGCCACAGCGCCAGCGGATCGATAATCAACCCCAGGAAGATCGTCATTGCTACGGTCACGCCGAGCACGATCAAGGTAAGGTTGCGCGCTTCGTTGCGGGTCGGCCAATGGACCTTGCGCAGCTCGGCACGAGTTTCACGAAAATAACGAACCAATCGATTTTCTTGTTTGACAACCGTCACGGTGGACTACTCCTCTCCGTACGACTTTCGCAAAATTTAGCCGCGCCCACACTGCGCGCGGCTAAATCACTTTACAGGCGAGGCAGGAATTGAACCCGCAACCCCCGCTTTTGGAGAGCGGTGCTCTGCCAATTGAGCTACTCGCCTAAGATAGTCTTGCAGTCAATCAATCTTGTAGTCAATTATACAGCTGACTACAAGACCACGCGACTACACGACTATTTACTTCTGCTCCTTGTGAGGCGTGTGCTTGCGGCACCGGGGGCAGAACTTGTTGAATTCGATACGCGCCGTGTCATTGCGGCGATTCTTCTGGGTCGTGTAATTGCGCTCTTTGCACTCAGTGCAAGCCAACGTCACGACGATGCGAACATCTTTCTTTGCCATTGCAATAGCTCTTTTCGTAGGTCAAGGGCGATTCGAGACCGCCCCTGACAAATTTCTGAATTAGCTCTGAACTTTGGTGATGACGCCCGCGCC
>JAUQXD010000070.1 GCA_030834835.1 Thermoflexales bacterium
CTTCAGCACGTCATACTGCACGTCATTCGCCGCGTCCAGCAACGCCAGCCCTGCCGGCCCGATGTCGTCCGTAATGAGAATCCGATGCATGATCCCCCCTGAATGCATAATGCATAACTGATAGTTCATAATGGCGCCACTGCTCGACGATCGCGCATTATGAACTATGCACTGTGAATTATGAATTGATCTACTTCGGGGCGCAATCATAACACGCAATGCCCAACGCGCAACAGGCTTGTCGAGTCGGCGGGAACAGGTTATACTCGCACTGCCTCGTGTGCACCATCCGTCCTTTTCGTGGGAGCCGAACCAATGATTCGACTTGTCACCGACACCACCGCCGTCCTGTCTCGTGAGTTTGCCGTCCAGCACGATCTGGTCGTCATTCCACAGGTCATCCGCTTTGGCAACGACAGCTACCTGGAAGGCGTGGAGATGGACGAGCCGGAGTTTCTGCGCCGGCTGGTCGCCTCGGCGGTGCTGCCGGGCACGGCCGCACCGCCGCCGGGTCTGTTTGATGAGACCTTCCGGCGCGCGGCTGAAACCGGCGACACCGTCATCGCCATTCATCCGTCCAGTGATGCTAGCGGCACGGTGCCGTCGGCGTTTACGGCCAGGAGCCTGTATCCTGAGGCTGATATTCGCATCATCGATATGCGCACGGTTGGCGGCTGCCTGGCCGAAGCGGTGCGGCTGGCGGTAGAATGGCGCGACGCGGGTCAGCCGGCCGATCGGATTGTGGCCGACCTGACGGCTCTGATCCCGCGCGCGCGGACGTACTTTGTGGTGGCCACGCTGGAGTATCTGCACAAGAATGGCCGCATCGGCGGCGCATCCAAACTGCTGGGCAGCATGCTGCAAATCAAGCCGATTCTGCACGTGGTGAACGGGCGGGTGGAGGCATTTGACAAAGTCCGCACGCATCACAAGGCGCTGGATCGCTTGAAGGAAGTGGTCTTTGCGGAGTGCCCGCGCGGGCCGGAGTCGCGGCTGAGCATCATGCACGCGGATGCGCCGACGGAGGCCAAACAGTTGCGTGATGATCTGTGCGCGGAGTTGGGCGTGTGTGATATTCCCCTGTATTCGCTGGGCCCGGCCATCATCACGCACGTCGGACCGGGCACGCTGGCCGTGGGTTTCTATACAACCGCTTAAGCGTCGATAGTCATCATGTCTGAATCCCCTGATTCCAGGAAGATCGAGCAAGTCCTCAAGCGTCTGACGCCGGAACAGTTTGGCGCGGTGTGCGCCGAGCTGGGCGTGCTTGAAGGGGAACTGGGCGACGATCGAAACCGGCAAGTCCACACGCTGATCGATGCGCAGCGCGGCAACCTCAACCGGCTGGGGCGGGCCATCAGGCACGTGTTGCCCACGGCCTTCGATGCGCCGCCGGCCAGATCCAGACGCCAGATCAAGTTTTCGCCCGGCGCCGCTCTACGACAGCTGCTCGGCCTGATCGGGTTGGCGGCCATCATCGGCGTCACGGCCATCGTCCTCATCAGCGCGATCAACCCGCCCACCAGTGCGGTGGTAGATTTCCGCCCGACACTGGCGCCGGTCGCCACGCAGCCGTTGATGCTGGCGCGCACCTCGACGTTTACACCCACGCCCACCGAGACGCCCACGCGCACGCCGACCAGCACGCCCGATTACGACGCGACGTTGACGGCCACTTACGCGCCGACGGCAACGCCCACCAAAACGCCGACCAGAACACCGAGACCCACGCGCACGGGCGGCGCGCCGACGGCGACAACCACGCCTACGGCAACCGCCGCGCCGGCGCTGGCTTTGATTTACGGGCGCGTGATGTTGAGCAAGCCGCCGTCAAACACCGTGGTCGAACCCGGCAAGACCGTTCAGCTGCGCTGGTTTATTCCGAACAGCCCCGATCTGAAATCTGACGAGCGCTTCCGTCTGCGGTACTGGCAGGCTTCGCGCGTGGCGCTGGAGGTGCTGACCTCGAATAACTGGGATGATCGGGGCGGCGCACCCAATGGGCAGGTTGGCACGTATGAATGGTCGGCAGCGGTGGTGAAAGTGGACA
>JAUQXD010000748.1 GCA_030834835.1 Thermoflexales bacterium
GGTGGGTAATCGCGTGCGGGTGCGCGTCACCAAGAACAAGATCGCCCCGCCCTTCCGTGAAGCCGAGTTCGACATCATGTTCAACGAAGGCATCAGCAAGGTGGGCGACATCCTGGACATCGGCGTGAACATGGACATCATCACCAAGCGCGGCGCGTTCTTCACCTATGGCGATGTGAAGTTGGGCCAGGGTCGCGAGAATGGCAAAGATTTCTTGCGAGATCATCCTGAAATCGCCAACGAGATCGAAGGTGTCATCCGCGCCAATGTTGCCGCCGCCGCCGAAGCAGCCAAAGCTACGGCCAAACCCGAGGTCGACGACGAAGAAGCCGAGGATGCCGTCTCGATTGCGGAATCGATCGCGGAGGAAGCCGCCGAAGAACTGGAAGCATAAACAACACTGTGCCTCACCCCTGACTTGTTTCTTTAGGGTTTTTTTACATGAAAGCGAGTAGGGGTGAGGTTATTTCATGTTAAAATCAAACCGTCAGTAACCATTCGCGCCTGGGGAGGAGCAAAATGATTACGCACATTACGCACGTCACCATCTGGGTCAAGAATCAAGACGATGCGCTGAAGTTTTATCGCGACCAGCTGGGCTTCAAAGTCGTCACCGACGACGCCACGACCATTCCCAACTACCGCTGGCTGACCGTCGCCCCGCAGCAACAAAGCAACCTCGAAATCGCGCTTAACCTGGCGACCACGCCCGAACAACTGGCCGGCGTCGGCCGGCAGGGCATCTTTGTCCTTGCTTCCACTGACGTTCAGGCTGATTTTGCGGCCCTCAAAGCCAAAGGCGTCACGATTCAAGCCGGGCTGAACGTCAATCCGTGGGGCAGCGACTTCATCTTTGAAGACTTGTACGGCAACGATTTTAATGTCGTGCAGCCGCCGACTGCGTAGGGCTGCTGATCATGGACCAGACAACCGGCGATCTGCCGAAGCTGGCTGCCCCGGCCCAACGGGCACTCAGCGCAGCCGGCATCCAGCGACTCGACCAGCTCACCCAATTCGCTGAAACCGAAATCAAGCAATTGCACGGTATCGGGCCTAACACGATCGCTCAGCTGCGTCGTGCTCTTGCGGCTAAGTATCTGTCGTTTGCGAAGGAGGCATGATGAACACTCTCACGCGCAAGGACGCCGCCATCGATTTCCTGAAGCAAGCCAGTTCGGGGCAAGTGAAAGACGCGTATCGCAAGTACATCGGCGCGAACTTTCGCCATCACAACCCTTATTTCCAGGGCGATGCCGCAACGCTCATGGCCGCGATGGAGGAGAATGCGACCGCCAACCCGGACAAAACCATTGAGATCTATCACGCCGTCGAAGAGGGTGATCTGGTTGCCATTCATGCGTGCGTGAAGTTGAAACCGGGTGACCTCGGAATTGCCACCATCCATCTCTTTCGCTTCGAAGATGATCACATCGTCGAACTGTGGGATGTCGGTCAGGCTGTGCCCGAAGCGTCGCCGAATACATTCGGCATGTTTTGACCGATACGTCATACGAGCTTAACACACTGGAGAAGTCATGAGAAAACTAATTGTGCTTGAACATATCTCCCTGGATGGTGTCATACAAGCCCCAGGCGGGCCAGACGAAGATACCAGCGGCGGCTTCGCGTATGGCGGGTGGATAAGTCCATATTCCGACACGATTCTTGGAACGGCCCTGAGAAGGCAGATGAACCTGCCGTTCGACCTGCTGTTAGGACGCAAAACCTTTGACGTATTTGTTTACCGTGTCCAAGCTAAAACTTTGGGCAGCTGTCAACGGTGA
>JAUQXD010000749.1 GCA_030834835.1 Thermoflexales bacterium
ACTGATTCGGCAGCGCGCCAGGCTTAACCAGGCTTACATTCTAGATTGGCTTCGGCAATTCGCCGAAGCGCTTGAGACGCCTGAGATTGTGACGCGCTACGAGCAGTTGAGAGCAAAACACCGGGTGACCTGAGCGATCTATATGAGAACAATTGAATTAATCGCCTACCTCAACGAATACCTGCACATCAGCGAGCACGAAGATCGCTCCAACAACGGCCTGCAAGTCGAAGGCGCGGGCAGCGTGACCAGAGTGGCCTTCGCCGTCGATGCGTGCCAGGCCGCATTTGAGGCCGCGCGCGAGGCGGGCGCGCAGCTGCTCATCACCCATCACGGCCTATTCTGGAGCGAAGTGAAGCTGCTGACCGGCCCGCACTTCAAGCGCATCAAGACGCTGCTCGATGCGAACATCGGCCTGTACGGCGTGCATCTGCCGCTGGACGCGCACGCCGAGGTGGGCAACAACGTGGAACTGTGTCGCCTGATCGGCCTGATCGATATTCAACCGTGGGGCAATTACAAGGGCCAATCGGCCGGTTTTGGCGGCGCGCTGCCTCGCCCGATCACGCTCAACAATCTGGCGGCCAAGATCGACGCCGCGCTGGGCGTCAATTCGCGCGTGCTGGCCTTTGGGCCGCAGGTGGTCGATCGGGTGGCGGTGAGCAGCGGCGGCGCGTCGTTCCTCATCCCGCAAGTGGTGGCCGCCGGCTTCAACACTTACTTCAGTGGCGAGACGTCGCACAGCGCCTATCACGACGCGAAAGATTACGGCCTCAACGTGATCTACAGCGGCCACTATGCCACCGAGACGGTCGGGCTTAAGGCCCTGGCGCGGCATCTGGAAAACAAGTTCGGCCTACAAACCGTTTTCCTGGATTTGCCGACGGGGATGTGAATTAGGAATCAGTACATTGGTAGAATGGGAAATTGGTCTACCAGGCCATTGAGCGACCAACTTACTAATCTACGAATCTACCAATTTACTACTTGACCGCTCTACCTATTTACCCCAGGAGGTGATTCGCCACTTGATTTTGATTCTCGCTGTTTGACGCTGTTTCGGAACATCATTACTCACAGGAGGAGTAAGACATGTCTAAGAAGTTGTGGTCTATGATCGCTGTATTGATGGTCGCGACGATGATCATCTCGGCCTGCGCCCCGGCGGCAGCACCCGCTCCGACCCAGGCGCCAGCACAGCCCGCCCCCGCTCAACCAACGACGGCACCCGTTGAGCCGACCAAGGCCCCTGAACCGGCCAAACAGTTTACGTTTGGCATGATCCTGGTTGGCCCGCAGAACGACAAGGGCTGGAGCCAGGCGCACTTCGAAGCCGGGCAGTATCTGGAGCAAAAACTCGGCGCGAAGATGATCGTGATCGATAAGGTGAACCCGGCCGATCGGCCCGGCACCACCGTCGATCAGGTGGCCGCCGACATGATCGCGCAAGGCGCGCAGATGGTCTACGCGACCTCGGACGATATGAAGGACGGCGCGCTGCTGGCCGCCGAGAATAATCCCAAGATCCCGATGGTCTGGGCGTCCGGCGACAGCGCGTGGAAAGATGGCAAGGCGTATGCGCCCAAGCTGACCAACCTGGCCAACATCATGGGCAAGATGGAATACGGCAAGATGATGGCCGGCTGCGCCGCCGCGTTGACGAGCGAAAAAGGCTCGATCGGCTATCTTGGCCCGCTGATCAACGACGAGACCCGCCGCCTGACCGCCTCGGCTTACCTGGGCGCGAAGTATTGCTGGGAAACCTATCGCCAGAAGCCTGCCGCCGACCTGAAGTTTGAAGTCAAGTGGATCGGTTTCTGGTTCAACATTCCCGGCGTCACGCTTGACCCGACGCAAGTGGTGAATGAATTCATCGACACCGGCGCGGACGTGGTCATCAGCGGCATCGACACGACCGAAGCGTTGGTGGTGTCCGGACAGCGCGCCGACAAGGGCGACAAGGTCTGGGCTATCCCCTACGACTACAAGGGCGCGTGCGATCAGGCTCCCAAGATCTGCCTGGGCGTGCCCTACTTCAACTGGGGCCCCGCGTACCTGAAGGCCACGCAAGCCGTCCTCGACGGCAAGTTCAGCGCCTTCTTTGAATGGAACAATCCCGATTGGAAGGACATCAACAACGCGGACACCAGCGCGGTCGGTTTCATGAAAGGCCCGGCGCTGGCCGCCGATGCCGCCGCCAATCTGGACAAGTTCATCGCCGGTCTGGCCGACGGCTCGATCAACCTGTTCAAAGGCCCGCTGAACTTCCAGGACAAGAGCGTGTTCCTGAAGGACGGCGAAGTCGCCACCGATCTGCAAATCTGGTACCTGCCGCAATTGCTGGAAGGCATGATCGGCGCGAGCCAGGCCACCCAGTAGTCGGCGACGAGTCATCAGTAACGAGTGAACTGGATAGCCGGTAGCGCTGCTATCGGCTATCCGTCTAATTAGCGGTGAGGGGCCTATGCGACTCGAACTGCGCGACATCCACAAGCACTACGGCAAACTCCACGCCAACGATGGCATCACCTTCACGATCGAGTCCGGCACGCTGCACGGCCTGCTGGGCGAGACCGGCGCGGGCAAGTCCACGCTGATGAAGGTGCTGTCGGGCTTCATCAAAGCCGATGGCGGCGACATCATCCTCGACGGCCAGAAGGCCAACATCAACTCGCCTGCCGACGCCATCCGCTACGGCGTGGGCATGCTGCATCAGGACCCGCTGGTCTTTCTGCCGTTCAAAGTCATCGACAATTTTGTGCTGGGCAGCCCGGAGAAAACGCGCCTGAATTACACCACGGCGCGCGCCGAATTGAAGCGCCTGTGCGATCAGTTTGGCTTCGCGCTCGATCCGGACGCCCCTGCCCGTTCGCTCACCGTGGGTGAACGGCAGCAGTTGGAAATCGCGCGGTTGTTGTGGCTGGGCGCAAAAGTGCTGATTCTGGATGAGCCGACGACGGGCATCAGCGCGCCGCAGCGCATCAAACTATTTGAGACACTGCGCACGCTGGCCGGGCAAGGCATGAGCGTGATCTTCGTCTCGCACAAATTGGAAGAGGTCGAACAACTGTGCGGGCGCATCACCGTCATGCGGCGCGGCAAAGTCGTCGGCGAGGCCGATATGCCCGTGCCGGCGGCCAGACTGGTGGAGATGATGTTTGGCCAGGTCATTACGCTGGATGAACGTCCCGATGTGCCGTTGGGCGAACCGGTACTCCAACTCGATCACATCACTCTGAAGGATAGCCTGCTCACGATCGAGGATCTGTGCCTGGACGTTCGCGAAAGCGAAGTGATCGGTCTGGCCGGGCTGGAAGGCAGCGGTCAGCGCCTGATGCTGCGCGCGTGCGTCGGCCTGCTCGATACAAACGTGGGCGATGTGTGGATCAAGAAGCAGAAGTTGACGCGCCGCACCTATCACAAATTCTTGACCGATGGCGTGCATTATTTGCCGGCTGGACGCCTGGAAGAAGGGCTGGTGCAGGGCATGACCATCACCGAGCATTTTGTCTTGAGCGGCAAAGACCGGCGGTTCTTCATCGATTGGAAGAAGGTCGAAGCCCGCACGGCCGAAGAAGTGAAACACTACTCGATCAAGGGGCGGCCCGCTTCGACGGTCGAGTCCCTGTCGGGCGGCAACCAGCAGCGGGTCTTGTTGGCGATGTTCCCCGAGAAATTGAAGTTGCTCCTCATGGAACATCCCACGCGCGGCCTGGACATCGAATCGGCCAACTGGGTGTGGACGCAGATCCTTAAGCGGCGTGAAGACGGCACGGCCATCATTTTCGCCTCGGCCGACCTGGACGAATTGCTGCAATACAGCGATCGGATTATGGTCTTCTTTGCGGGGCGCGTGCTGAAAGTCGTCAACGCCAGAGAGACCACGGTCGATGAGCTGGGGTTCCTGATCGGCGGCAAGCAAATGTAAATGCAAGACGCAGGATGCAAGATGCGCGGTGCGTGATCAGCCTGCATCGTGCATCTCGCATCCTGCATCGTGCATCTCGCATCTTGCATCACGTTATGGAGTTATCCATGGCTTTAACCAAACGCATCGGTCTTAGCTTACTCCCCGTCGCGCTCGCGCTATTGTTTGCCACGCTGCTGCTGCTCGTGGTTGGCGCGTCGCCGCTGGATGCCTTCCGTCAACTCATCGAAGGCTCGTTCGGCTCCGATCAAAAAATCGCCGACACATTGATGGCCTGGGCGCCGCTGGTCCTGTGCGCGGCGGGTTTGCTGATCACGTACGCGGCCGGCCTGTGGAACATCGGCGTGGAAGGGCAGATCATCATGGGCGCCATCGCGGCCGCCTGGGTCGCGCGCACCATCACCGCTCCCGCCGAAGTGCTGGTGCCCCTCACCATGCTGGGCGGCATCGTCGGCGGCGCGCTGTGGGGGCTGGTGGTCGGCGCGCTGCGCACCTTCGGCAAGGTCAGCGAAATCTTCGGCGGCCTGGGCCTGAACTTCGTGGCGACCGGCTTCACGATCTATTTGATCATCGGGCCGTGGGCGCGCGCCGGTATCGCTTCGACCAGCGGCACGGACACCTTCCCGCGCGAAGCGTGGATGCCCGTCATCGGCAACAGCCGGCTTGCGCCGTTCGCCATCGTACTGGCGATCGTCGCCGTGATCATCGTGTACGGCCTACTGCGCGGCACATTTTTTGGATTGCGGCTCAAAGCGGTCGGCCGCAACATGCGATCGGCTTTCTTGCTCGATGTGCCCACCAATCGCTACATGCTCACGGCCTTCGGCTTGTGCGGTGTCTTCGCCGGGCTGGCGGGCGCGATCCAGGCCACGGGCTTCCATCACAAATTGGTGCCCGCCGTCTCGGGCGGCTACGGCTATCTGGCGATTCTGGTGGCGATGCTGTCGGGTTTCCGCGCCACGTGGATCGCGCCGATTGCGCTGTTCTTCGCCATGATCACCATCGGCAGCACGCAGCTGCAACTGCGCCTCAACCTCGATTCGTCACTGGGCGGCGTGCTGCAAGGGGTCATGGTGTTGTTCGTGCTGTTGGCGCAGGGCTGGCAGGAACGGCAGCGGCGCAAAGCGGCGAGCGAGTGAGCAATTAACAATGAGCAATGTGCGATTCTCAATTCTCAATTCTCAATGATCAAGGATGAATGTGCCCGGTGATCAGACTCAGCAGCATAGCGACAGTGAGCGTTTTGCAGGTGCGGCCAGGGCTGGACAACAGCCAGTGATACGCCGCAGGTCAATCCGTTTCGCGTTGCTGATCGCGATCGGATTGACCGTTGTCGCATTCGTCTGGTTGTATCGTGAGTCCCAGGGACACATTGCCGATTATTTGACCTGGCGCTGGATGGCGACCTTCAAACAACCGATTACACCGGCGGACGACTACCGGGTGATCATCACGAAATCCGATCGTACATTGAAGGTTTATCGCGCCAGTGACCTCATTGCACAGTATCCGATCGCCATAAGCAGGCATGGCGCAGGTCAGCGTCAGGTCTGGGCAGATGAATTGACTCCAGAAGGTGAGTTTCTGATCGCCAGTATGCAGTACCAATCGAACTTCGGGCCACGGCAAATGTTGCTTGATACGACGACGCAGTCCCTGGTGAACTATGTGACGCAGTATGGTGAAACGGGTCGCGCTCGAATTGCCGCGTGGGAACAACTGCATGGTTCGTTGGACACTATTTGGGAAGTGTATGACTTCAACGAAGCGAATCCAGTTGACCCAATCTGGAATGACATCCTTATTCACGGTGGCGGAGCAAGTCGAGACTGGACGCTTGGCTGTATCGCGCTGAACAATGATGATTTGATTGTGTTGTTTGAGACGCTGCAGCAATCGAACCGGCATGGTCTGGGTATTGCGGTAGAAATCCGACCGTGACTCAATATGAACAGGCGTTGACATGACCATTATTTCTGACGAAAAATTCGAGGCTGTGATCGACGAGATCACGGCCGGGATGGCGCGGCTGCCCATTCCGGGGCTGGCCGTGGGCGTGCTGCACGAGGGGCAAACGTACACGGCGGGCTTTGGTGTGACCAGTGTCGAGAATCCGCTGCCCGTTACGGCCGATACGTTGTTTCAGACTGGCTCGATCACCAAGACATTCACCGCCACAATTCTGATGCGCTTGCTGGAACAGGGCCGCCTCGAACTCGATGCGCCGGTGCGCACCTACCTGCCCGATTTTCAACTCGGCGACGAAGGCGTGGCCGCCCGCGCGACGATTCGACATTTGCTCACGCACACCGGCGGCTGGCTGGGCGACTACTTCAACGACTTCGGTTACGGCGACGACGCGCAGCAGAAGATGGTCGACGCGATTGCCGGGTTGCCGCAGTGGACACCGCTCGGCGAAGTCTGGTCGTACTGCAACACTGGCTTTAACATCGCGGGCCGCATCATCGAGGTGATCACGGGCCAGACATACGAAGCGGCAGTCAAATCACTCCTGCTCGATCCGCTCGACATGAAGATGTCGTTTTACTTTCCACACGATGTGATGGTGCACCGTTTTGCGGTCGGTCATCAGGTGATCGAGCAACAGCCCCGCGTCGCGTACCCGTGGCCGATCGGCCGGGCGGGACATCCGGTGGGTGGCGTGGTCAGCACCGTCAACGATTTGCTCAAGTACGCTCGTTTCCACATGAGTGATGGTCAAGGTTTGCTCAAAGCCGAGACGTTGAAGCTGATGCAAACGCCGATTGTGCAGGGCAGCGGCCTGGATGTGTTCGGCCCGAGCTGGTTCATCACTCCGATCGGCGACACGCCCGTTCTGCGGCACGGTGGCGCGACGCACGGCTTCACCGCCGACTTCACGATCGTTCCGTCGCGTCAGTTTGCCATCGTGACGTTAACCAACAGCGATCAGGGTTCGGTGCTGTACGGTCCGCTGCGCGCGCATGCCATTCAACGTTATCTTGGCATCGAGTGGCCCAATCCGCCGCACATCGCGCGCTCACCAGAGCAACTGGCGGGTTACATTGGTGATTACGATGCGCCTGAGGATTGGGTGGAACTTCGGATACGTGATGGAGAACTGTGGCTCCAACAGCGGCCCAAAGGCGGCTTCCCCACGCCCGATGTGCCGCCTGGCGAAACGCCCCCGCCCACCCGGCTGGCCTTCTGGGGCGAAGACAAGATCATCGCGCTGGACGAACCACTCAAAGGCATGCGCGGCGAGTTCCTGCGCGGGGCGGATGGAGCAATCGCGTGGTTCAGGTTTAGCGGTCGGGTACATAGGCCAATCAGCGAATAGCGAATCAGCGCGATGCAATTCATCGTCTTTGCGGGTCTACCCGGCACAGGGAAGAGCAGTATCGCCGAGGCCGTCGGGCGCGAGTTGGGCATTCCGGTCTTTGCCAAAGACTGGCTGGAGGCGACGCTGCGACGATCCGGTCTTGACCCAAATAAAGATGTCGGTTACGCCGGATACGAGTTACTTACAACGCTAGCGCAGCGGCAGTTGCAACTCGGCCAATCGGTCATTCTGGACAGCGTCGCCAGCATCGAGGCGGTTCGCACGCGCTGGCGCGAACTGGCTGCACAGTATGAGGCGGAGTGGCGCGTCATCGAGTGCGTGTGTTCTGATGAAACGCCGCATCGGGCGCGATTGGCCGTTCGAGAGCGCGACATCCCGGGCTGGCACGAACTGGATTGGTCTGAAGTCGAACGCGTGAAAGCCTATTATGCGGAGTGGAAAGACGAACGGCTGATTGTCGACGCCGTCAGTCCACTGGCCGAGAATATCGCGACAGTGTTGAATTACCTACACCGATCGGAATCAATCGCAGGCGACTTATCATGAAATCCACCGTCGAACAGATTCGCCAACGCTTTGATGCCAACAAACTGGAGTGAAATCGAACCAAGACAAGGAATGAGCACAGCGGGGAGGCTTGCTTATGATAGGAGAACGATATGAACACCGCACGTCTGTGGCGAGGTGCCGCAATTGGGTTGATTTTCATCACGACATGGCTGACTCTGGCTCACCTGTCACGCGTTCGAGCGGCCAGTCTCTGGTACGTCTCACCTGGCGGAAGTGACGCGAACAGTTGCGCTGCTCCGGCTGCGCCGTGCGCCACGATCAATGGTGCGCTTAGCAAGGCGGGCGCAGACGATGCCATCCACGTTGGGGCGGGAACTTATACAGGGCTAACCGATTTATGGGTTGTCGATATTAGAAAGCCTATCACGTTGTCGGGCGGCTGGAACACTGACTTTAACCGCCAAACCGGGTTTTCGATCATCGACGGGCAGAAACAACGGACTGGCATGTATATCGTTACCGGTGGCACCGTGACAATCGATCGCTTTGTGATCCAGAATGGGCAGGCATCCGGTCCTGCCAGCGGCGGATTTGAAGTGTTCGATGCCAACCTCATCATGACGAATTGCGTGGTGCGCGATAACATTGGCATGGGCGTTGGCGGCGGGGCATATATCGCCAGCAGTCTTACGATGAGTAACTGCAGCCTCACCGGCAATCAGGTGTTCGTTGGCGACGGCGGTGCACTCCGGGTGGTCGGCACCGCAAATCTCAACAACGTCACGATTCATGGTAATTATGCGCCCGGCGGAGGCGCGCTCTCGGTCGACGGCGCGGTATCGATCAATAACAGCACCATTACCAGCAATACGGCCGGGTTTCGCAATGGCGGAGCAATCATCGGTTGGCACGGCAATATTTCCATGAGGAACTCGATTCTGGCCGGTAATATCGCCTACTTATACGACGGTGTCAAAGCCAGCAATGAATGCTCATTGGAAGGTAGCAGTTTTACCAGCGGCGGCTACAACCTCATCGGCACGTTAGCCGGATGCGGATTGGCGACGACAACGGGCGATGTCGTCAACCCCAATCCCAAGTTAGGATCATTGCAGGACACACCCAGTTATCGACCCTTGTTGTCCGGCAGTCCAGCCATAAATGCCGGCGACCCCAACGGCTGCAAAGATTATTCAGATAACCCATTGCCGACTGACCTGCGCGGCATGCCCCGCGCAGGGCGCTGTGACAGTGGGGCGTATGAAGTGGGGTTGAGCGTCACGAAGTCTGTCTCTGGGATATTTAGTGGTGACACTGCAACTTACACTATTCTGCTCAAAAACGACGAAGGACTCAGCACATTGAGTGGCCTGACGTTGACCGATATCTTGCCAGTCTCGGTAACCTACGTCCCCGATTCTTTGAGTTTCACGAATGGGGACGGTATCGAGGACAGCAGCGTTATCACCTGGACGGGATCTGTCTCTGGCAACGTTCCAACGACCATTTCCTTTGGAGCGCAGATCAGCAACCCGATGATCGCGACCAACGTTGTAACCGTGGGCTGGGCGAGCGCGATTTTCAACGCCAGTGCAGTACTCGGTTCGCATCGTTCATTCTTGCCGCTGGTTCGCAAGGACCAAGTTGTATTAGCAAGCGCATGCCCCGCCAATTATTCCGACGACTTCAGCAATCCCGCCAGCGGTTGGCTCATCGATGACGACAGTTATGCTCGAATGGAGTATTTGAATTCTGAGTATCGAATTCTGAGCAAGCGTTCGGGCTATTTGTACCTAGTGCGCGCCCCCTTGGTGTGCGGCAACTCGAACTATATCGTCGAGATAGATGCCCGATGGGTCGGCACGCCCGGCACTAGCTATGGCTTGATTCTGAGCCTAAACTCAGACTACAGCGATTACTACCTATTCGATATCAATACTGATTTTCAGCAGTACCGTGTTTACCATCGTACTTTTGCGGGCTTCACGCAGGTTGTGGCACCGACCGCCAACACAGCGATTTTGGCCGGCAATGCGACAAATCATTTCAAGGTGCTGGACAATGGCGGCTGGTTGACGCTGTACCTGAATGGAACACTACTGAATGGTATGCTGCCCGGCTCGCTTAACCCGGCCAAAGGTGTGGGAATTGTAAGCAGCCCATATTCCAATAAGCCAAGCTCAGATGCACGCTTTGATAATTTCCGATTGACTGTGCTGCCGCCATTTGCGACTTCCGTGCAAGGAACGCAGGCGCCAACCGGTGGGCCTTACAGAACTAGCGCAGGAACAACAAATGGGATGGTGCTTCCACTTCCAGACCTGCCCTGGGAGCGACAGCAGCCATGAAATCCACCGTCGAACAGATTCGC
>JAUQXD010000750.1 GCA_030834835.1 Thermoflexales bacterium
ACAGCGCACGCGCCTCAACCGTCGCTCTTCGGCCAGGCGGCCACGTTCACGGCAACGGTCAGCGCGAGTGCGCCGGGCGCGGGTGTGCCAACCGGCTCGATCACCTTCTTCGCCGATGGCAACACAATCGGCACGGGCTCATTGTCCGGCAACACCGCGTCGATCAACTACGCGGCGTTGAGCGTGGCTGATCATGCCATCACCGCGCAGTACAACGGCGATAGCAATTTCAACCTCAGTATCTCGGGCGCGATGATGCACACCGTTGATAAAGCGGAGACCACCACCTCGATTACGTCTGAACCTAATCCATCGGTCGTCGGCCAATCGATCGCGATCACGGCGACGATCACGGCCAACGCGCCGGGCGCGGGTGTGCCGGGCGGCACGGTGACCTTCTATAACAACGGCCTCTCGCTTGGTTCGGCGATCTTGTCAAATGGCGCGGCCTCACTCAGCACCAATAGCCTCGCCGTCGGCGCGCAGCCGATCACGGCCACGTACAGCGGCGATGCCAGTTTCAACGCTAGCAGCGGCGCGCACACGCACACCGTCGATCAGCCGGGCACGACCACGGTCGTCAGCGCGCACGCGCCGCAGCCGTCGATCTTCGGACAGGCGGCGACGTTCACCGCGACGGTCAGCGTCAATGCGCCGGGGGCGGGCACGCCGACCGGGAGCGTAACTTTCTTTGCCGACGGCAACTCGATCGGTACGGGGACGTTAGCGTTCAACACGGCTTCAATCGATTACGCCGCGTTGACGGCGGGCGATCACGCCATCACCGCGCAATACGGCGGCGACAGCAGCTTCACCGGCAGTACTTCAACACCTATCACGCACACGGTAAATAAGGCCGATACGACAACCGCCATCACAGCACAGTCGCCACAGCCATCGATCTTCGGGCAGGCCGCTACGTTCACGGCGACGGTCACGACGAACGCGCCGGGCAGCGGCACACCGATCGGGAGTGTGAGTTTCTACGCAGACGGTAACCTGATCGGCACGAGTGGTTTATCAGGCGGCGTGGCAGCCTTTACAACTTCGGCGTTGACGGTGGGCGATCACGCGATCACGGCGACATACCTCGGCGACGACAACTTTACCACCAGCACGTCGACAGCCAGCACGCACACCGTGAACAAGGCCGATACGACGACCACGGTGGCAGTTGCGCCTGAGCCATCGACGTTTGGACAAGCGGCCACGTTTACGGCAACGGTGACGACGGATGCGCCGGGTAACGGCACGCCGACCGGATCGATCACGTTCACGATCGATGCGACCAGCGTCAACGTCCCGCTCGATGCGAACGGGCAAGCGGCGTACATCACCGATACGTTGTTGGTTGGCACACATGCCGCGAGCGCGGACTACAGCGGCGGAGCGAACTTCAACGTCAGCAGCGGCACGCTGAGCGGCGACCATACCGTCATCGATACGCCGATCGCGGACGTTATCGCGCTCAACTCCGGCCCGACGCGGCTGAGCGATACGACGTTCTTCACAGTCACGGCGATGGGCAGCAACATCACCTATGAGTGGGACTTTGGCGACAGTACTGCGACTGCCGGTGGCGCTACGGCGGGCCATGTCTACGCGGCCGCGGGCGCATACACCGCGCGCGTCACTGCGACTAACGGTGTCAGCGTCGTCGTCGCAACGACACCGGTGAGTATCGTCAACCTCGCCCCGATCGCGAACTCCGGCGCCGATCAAGCGCAGTTGGTTAATGCGCCGGTCACGCTTGATGGCACGGCTTCCAGCGATCCCGACGGGCATCTGCCTTTGGCGTACCTGTGGCAGCAGACGGGTGGCTCGCTGGTAACCTTGAGTGATGCGACGATCAGCCAGCCGACCTTCACCACACCGGCCGCGCCTCAGGTGCTGACGTTCACGTTGATCGTTACCGACGCTTTCGGCGCGGGCAGCCTGCCGGATGAAGTCAGTGTGCTCGTCGATGATCACGCCATCACGGATGTGAATGCCGTCAACGACAGCCCGTTGATCGTAGGTAACACGACGCACTTCACGGCCACAATCGGCGCGGGCAGCAATGCGCTGTATGCGTGGGACTTCGGCGACGGACAGACGGGCAGCGGGGCGCAGACTGATCATCGATATGAGCGGGCCGGTTTCTACACAGCCACTGTCACGGCCACGAATGGCGCCGGATCGATCAGCGCGACAACGGCCGTGACCATCGAGCATATGATCGTGCGTCTGCCGCTCGTGATGAATCGCTATGCATCTGCGCCTGATCTCGTTGTGGACCAGATCATTGCCAGCGGCAACGACGTGCAGGTGGTCATCAAGAATCGCGGTGATGCGCCGGTGCTGAATGAGTTCTGGGTGGACGTGTACATCAATCCGACCCAGTTGCCCACGGGTGTGAATCAGACGTGGCCGATGCTGGGCGAGCAGGGTCTGACCTGGGGCGTTACGACGGATGCTTTGCCGGCGTTGAAGCCGGGCGGCGTGCTGACGTTGACGATCAACGACGCCTATTACTTCGCAGACTTGAGCAATGTCGTGTGGCCGCTGCCGGCCGGTACAGTGTTGTACGCGCAAGCCGATTCGGCGGATGCGTCGACGACGTATGGCGCAGTGCATGAAAATCACGAATGGGTTGGATTGCCGTACAATAACATTTACGGACCGGTGACGATCACGCCGGGGAGTGGCGTGCAGTGGTCGCCAACTCGATCGACCGGTGGCCCGATCACGAACCATCGGTTGCCGCGCAGGCCGTAAGCCGTCCGGCGTTGCTTAAGGAGATCGATCATGAATCGGAAAATGATGTGGAGCTTAATTGCATTTGGCGCGCTGTTAATCGGCCTGATGAGTTTGTCTGTGCCCGTAAGCGCTGGACCGTTGGCGTTACCGCCGCGACCGACACCCATACCGACGGCAACGCCGCTGGTCATCCCGGCTGCGTCGGCCAGAGGTGGCTTCATCGAACTGCAAGCGGGCGTGTCGCATGCCGGTCAGTGGACGTTCATTGAATGGCAAGATGGCGCCAGCCACTGGTATTCAGTCGATGGCTGGCAAGGCACGCTCGATGCGTCTGGCAAAGTCGTGTGGTGGGTCAGTCCATCCGACATGGGCAAAGGTCCGTTCCGGTGGGTCGTGGCCGATCGATTGGGTGGCGCCACCGTGGCGACCAGCGCGGCGTTCAACTTGCCACGTTACAGCGGGCAGCGTGTGATTGTCAAGTTGCAGCCTTAAACTGACACTCCTCTAATCTTGATAGATCGGTTCTTCCGGCTTCAACGGGTTAGCAGCAGCCATCGCTGGTACAACTCGTCAAGGCTGGAAGAACCGATTTGTCTTCGTGTCTGGTGACGCAATCGCGCCTAACGTGCCGGGGGCTTATCATCTGAAAAACTCGCACGCTATGGATTTTGTGGCTTAATTGATGGGAGGAATGGCTGAAGTTGTGTTAGAAGCGAGGACTGCGGCGCAGTCCGGATTCGGACAAAAATCGCCCGGCTGAACGAACTTTGACATCGTCCCCTTGACTCCGGGTAGTGAGTTGGATAATATTCTACCAACATTCGTCAGGGAGACCATCCAATGTATGGCCGGGCCAAACTCGACCTACTCAAGCGTCGGATCATGCATCGTCCGGTTGGTCCGCCGTTTTGATCATCAAAATCGCGGAAGAACCACAAATAGCCTGACTCGATCGACATGTCGAGATTCCTCAAGAGTGTGGATCAGCATTTGCCGGTCCCTGCGCGTCAATAAACTCCAGCGATTGATGGCGGAAGTAGGTATTGTAGAGTTCGGCGTAATGCCCGCCCGCGGCCAACAAAGCGAGGTGGTTGCCTGTTTCGATGATCTGCCCGCGCCGCAGCACGATGATGCGATCAGCGTGGCGGATCGTGGACAGGCGATGAGCAATGATGATGTTGGTACGTCCCCGCATTACCGTATCCAGGCCTTCTTGAATCAAGGTCTCCGTCAACGGATCGATGCTAGCGGTGGCTTCATCCAGAATGAAGATCGCCGGGTCTTGCAGCAGAATGCGGCCCAGCGCGACGAGTTGTCGCTGCCCCATCGAGAGACTGCTGCCCCGTTCGCCGACTTCGGTGGATAAGCCTTGCGCCAGTCCCGCCAACCAGTCACCGCCGCCCACCTGTCGCGCTGCACGTTCCACTTCATCATCGGTGGCGGAAGGCCGGCCGTAGCGGATGTTCTCACGCACGGCGCCTTCAAACAGAAATGGCGTTTGCGTGACGAGACCGAGTCGCGTTCGATAATCAGCCAGATCGAGCGGGCGGATATCGTTCCCATCGATGAGCAGCTGCCCGCCCTGAAATTCATAGAAGCGCGCGATCAAGCGCGCCAGCGAACTCTTGCCTGATCCGGTATGCCCGACCAAAGCCAGCGTCTCGCCAGCGTGGATGGTGAGCGAAAAGTCGGTCAGGATCGGCTCGCCGGGCTTATAGGCGAAGTCGATGCGATCGAATTGAATTTCACCGCGCACCGTCGGCAGCGGCCGATTGTCCGTCTGCACCACGCGCGGCTCGGCATCCAGCAGTGCGAAGACGCGTTCGGCCGCCGCCAATCCGATCTGGAACTGGCTCCAAAACGAGGCGATGCTGGTGACGGGGAACCAGAATAAGCCCAGCCCTTGAATGAACAGATACCAATCGCCGGGTGTGAGTGCGCCGCTTTGCACATTGACGCCGCCCACATAGACCAGCAGCGCCGTACCGATCCCGGCCAGCACATTGAGGATCGGGAAGATGGCGCTAAACACGTACCCTGTGCGGCGATTGATTCGGAACGATTGCTCGTTCACAGCCACGAATTCATCGTAGACGGCGGCCTCCTGCCGAAAGGTCTTCGCCACCCCGATACCGCTCACCGTTTCCTGAATGTGGGCGCTGACTTCGGCGCTGACGCGGCGCGACAACGTGATGGTCTTGCGCGCGATGCGCCGGAAGGTGAGCGCGGCGAAGACGATGAAGGGCGCCAGTGCCAGCGTGATCCACGTCAGCGTGACATTGACGCTGAACAGGTAGGCCATCAACAGCACGACGAGCAACACTTGGCTAAACAAGTCCATCGTCAACGTGACGACCTGCGAGAAGGCTTGCGTATCGGAGTTGACGCGACTGACGATCTTGCCCGAAGCGAATTGATCGTAGAAGGACAGATCGCGTTTGAGCACGGCGTCGAAGGCGTCTTCGCGCAACTTCAACACAACCGCCGCTACCGCGCGCGACGAGAATGAGCGGCGCACGAAGTTAAACACCCAGGCCAGCGAACCGAATGATGCAATGAGGACGGCGCTGAGCAATAAATCCGCCTGACCGGCTGCCAGTTGATCGAGCGTGCGCGAGATGAGGATCGGCAGGCTGACATCCAGCAGCGATTGCAACACGACCGATCCGGCCACCGCCAGCATGCGTCCGGTCTGCGGCCAGAAGTAGCGGACCACACGCGCGACGAGGGCGCGGTCGGTATAACGGCGGTCGTAGGCTTCGGCGTCGAGGCCGTCAAAAATGAAACCCATAAATCAGGCCACGCTTTCCAGAGGTGGAAGTTCCACATCGTAACGCGCGAAGATCCGTCGGTAGTGAGGTGAACGGCGCAAGAGTTCCTCATGTGTGCCATCGGCCACCAGGCGGCCTTGATCGATCACCAGGATGTGATCGGCCCAGCGAATCTGCGCCAACCGATGCGTAATCAGCAGCGTCGTGCGGCCACGCTGCACATGACGCAGCGCCAGTTGAATCTCGGCTTCGGTGGCGCTGTCGATGGCGCTGGTCGAATCGTCCAGAATCAGAATGCGCGGATCACTGAGAAAGGCGCGCGCCAGTGCCAGGCGTTGCCGCTGCCCGCCTGACAGCATCACACCCCGTTCGCCGATCACGGTTTGATAACCGTCCTTGAAACTCAGGATGAAATCGTGTGCCTGCGCATCGCGCGCGGCCTGCTCGATCTCCGCTTGCGTTGCGCCGGGGCGGCCAAAGGCGATGTTCTCGGCGACCGTGCGTGAGAACAAAAAGATATCCTGCTCGATCTTGCCAATCTGCGAACGCAGCCCGTCCAGACTCCAATCGCGCACATCGACGCCATCGATCAGGATGCGGCCCGCGGTGGTGTCGTAGGTGCGATTCACCAGTCCGATCAGGCTGCTCTTGCCCGAACCAGTCTGCCCCACGATGGCGACCGTCTGACCCGGTTGAACGCAGAAGGAGATGTCTTGCAGCAACGGCTGGTTGCTGAACCCAAAGGACACTCGCTCAAACACGATTTCGCCCTTCACCGCCCGATCGATCCCGGCGGCGTTCTCGTCCAGATCGGTCTCCGCGCGGATGATACTCAAGATTCGATCGGCGCTGGCCAGGCCCGATTGGATCAGCGAAAACGTGAAGATCGAACTAAAGGTCGGCCAGCGCAAGACGTTCATCAGCCCCATTACGCCGATCACATCCGCCAGCGTCACGACGCTGTTTTGATACAGCCACAGCGCGTGCAGCAACATGCCGCCCACGCTGATCGCGAACAACAACACGGGCAAATATCGCGCTTCGATGTGGCCTTGCTGAACCGCGGTGTCGCGCAGGCGGCGAGCGCTGGTCCGAAACTTGTCGCGCTCGAAGAGTTCACGGGCGCTCGCTTTGACCACTTCAATGCCCGAAATGATCTCGGCCAGCGCGGCATCCAGTTGGCCGAATAGGCCGCGCAGCCGCGCGGTGATGGGCTCCAGTTCATGAACGTAGGCGCGAACGGCGAAGATGTAAGACAAAACGAACAGGCCGGGGACGATCAGCAGTTGCAGATTGATCGAGCCGATGAAGATCAGCACGATAGTGAAGGTGACGGTCGATTCGATCAACAAACTCGCGCCCGGCATCACCATATCGCTCAGCAAAGCAACATCGTCGGTGGCGCGGGCCATCAAATCGCCGACGCGCTGTCGGCTGTGGAAGGTCTGGCTTTTACCCAGCAGACTGGCGTAGAGTTCCTGGCGCGCGTCGGCCGCGAAACGCGCCGCGATATGGGTGTAGGCATAGGAGGCCAGCAAGTTGAAGATGCCGTCCATCGTCAGGATGATTAGAATCGCGAGTGCGTACAGCGGGAGTTGACCACCGCCGGGCTGCACCATCTCACCGGCCGCGCGGCCAATCAGCACCGGGCTGCTGGCATAGGTGGTCAGACTGACGATCTGCAAGAACAGGGCGAGCGCGAGCAGGCCTTTGTATCGCCAGATATGCGACGCCACCCAGCGCGTCGTGGAGCGTCGGTCATAGCGATAGGCGTCGCTAACGTGGAATTCACTGTTTGAAATCATAGTGGATGGTGGGCGGGAGTTGTCTGGTGCACCCGATAATGATACCACCTCGCGGCGGGCCTATGGCCGTGATCAGCTTGCTACTCAGACATCATGAACTGCGTTCACCACGAAACATGAAAGTGGCGCGACGTAGGGCAAGTCGGTGACTTGCCAGGCAAGATACCACGCGCAGCGGCCCCACATTTTCAGATCAGCCGTCATTGCGAGGAACGAAGCAATCTCCCGCCGGTCGGCCTTGAGATTGCTTCGC
>JAUQXD010000751.1 GCA_030834835.1 Thermoflexales bacterium
GGTGATGTCGGTGTGCGAACCGGCCATCCGCACCGGTCGCCCTTCGGTATCGCGCACCGTTGCGCCGCGTGTCAGAATCCAGCGATACGAGCCGTCCTTGTGCCGGACGCGAATCTCTTTCTCGAAGAACGGCGTCTGCCCCGCCAGGTGCGCATTCAACTGCGCCATCGTTTCGTCGGCATCGTCGGGATGAATGCGCGCGCTCCACTCTTCAAAGTGGTTGGGGATTTCGTCGTCGGCATAGCCGAGCATTTCTTTCCAGCGCGGCGAGTAATAAACCGTATTGGTCTTCACCTGCCAGTCCCAGAGGCCGTCGTTGGTGCCCTGCACCGCCAGGCTGAAGCGTTCTTCGCTCTGCTTCAACTGCTGCTTGCTCGACTGGATTTGCCGCAGCGTGTCGCGAAAACCACCCAACAACTGGCGCCCTTCCGAACCGATCGGGTAACGTTCCACCGGCACAAACGGCGTCGCATCGGGACTGCGGCGAATCTGATCGAACAGGCCCAGCAGTGTGTGATAACTGCTGAAGACCGGACGCAGCACAAAAAACACGGCCAGAAAAATCACGACGAACAGGCCGCCCGTCAACAGCAGCGAATTTCGTCCAATTTCCTGGCTCTGCGCATCCAGATCGCTCAGATGCATGGCCGTGCCGATGTACGCCTCCCACTCTGGAATGCCGACGATATAGGCAATCTTCACCTGGGGACGATCGCCGCCGGGCGGCGTCTCGCGATATTCGACGTAGCCTTCGCCGGCGGCGCTGTCAGCCACCTGAATGAACTCGCGCGTAACATACCGGCCGCCGGCGTCCTGTTGATCCAGCTGATTGGAGCCTTCCAGCTGCGGATCAGACGGCTGCGCCAACACCTGACCGTAACGGTTGCCCATGAAGAGATAGTTCGCGCCCAGGCCGTACATGTACCGCATGCGGCGAATCAGATCGCGGCCCTGCGCCAGCGCCTGCTCTTCGTTGATTTCGCCGCGCTTTTGTCGATCGAGCACCGGCTGGATGACGTTGATGCCCATATACGTCAGGCGCTTCAGTTCGTCGCGGCGCAGGTCAACCATCCGATCGGCCGAGCTGGTCCCGAAGTACGAAAACAGCAGCAGGTAGCCCGCGCCGATCAGCAGCATGCCAAACACCACCCGGGCATAGGTGCTGGACAGCCAGGCCACAAACCGCACGAGGGGTCGCGGAGGAGTCGAGGTCGTCATACGTCACCAGCGGCTTTCAGCAAACCACGGAGTTCACCGCACATTGGAAGAGTGACCAACCTCTTCGTCCGCCGTGAACTCCGTGGCCTGTCAATCAATTTGATCTACACGGCGTCGGGCGCGTCCAGTGTCACCAGCCCGATGCGCACGGCATACAACGCGGCCTGGGTGCGACTGGGCACGCTGAGTTTGCTGAGGATGTTGCTGACGTGGGTCTTCACCGTCTTTTCGCCGATGGTCAGATCGTGGGCAATCTCTTTATTCGAGCGGCCCTGCGCCAGCAGCCGCAGCACTTCGGTCTCGCGCTCGGTCAGCGTTTCAGGGCTTTCCGGCGCGCGCACTTCGCGCATGAGGCGGGCGGCCGCTTTAGGCGACAACTGCACCTGCCCGGCGGCGGCGGCTTTGATGGCGCGGCATAACTCATCGGACTCGGTGTCCTTGAGCAGATAGCCAATCGCGCCTGCGCGCACTGCGCCGATGACGGACGAGTCTTCCAGCACGCTCGTCAGAGCGATCACTTCAGTGTCGGGCAATTCGCGCCGCAGCACGCCGATGGCCGTGATGCCGTCCATGACGGGCATCAACAAATCCATCAACACCACGTCCGGCTTCAGTTCTTTGGCTTTCTTCACGCCGTCCGCGCCATCGACGGCCTCGCCGATGACCTCAAGTTCCGGATCCAAGCCCAGAAACATCTTCAGGCCCTGCCGCACCACACTGTGATCGTCCACCACCAGAATTCGAATCGTCACGTTTCACCTCGCGTATAATCCGGCCCTTGACGCGCTGATTATAGCACGTTCCAACGTCAACTTGCGATGAGGCCATACAAAATAACGATCGCGAAACCGATGATCACGACCCCGGACAACCGATTGACCCACTGCAAGCCCGTCGTGTTGAAGCGCGATCGGAACACGCTGGTCAACGTCACCAGGATCAGCCACCATGTGCTCGATCCCAGAAACACACCCGCCACGACCAACAGCGCCCCGATCGATCCGCCCGTCCCGGCGCCCGCTCCCACCCCCGCAAAAATCGCCGCGAAGGCAAAAATCGTCAGCGGATTGGTCAGCGTCAAAAACAGGGTGGATGTGTACGCGCCGAACAGCCCCTTGCCTTTCGCCTCCGCCGATCGTTCAGCGGGTCTGGATCGAAACGTCGTGAAGCCCAGGTACAGCAAATAGCCCCCGCCGATCAAGCTCAACCATGCTTGCTGCTCGGCCAAAAAGTTCGCTACCAGTGTCAAGCCCAGCGCCGCGATCGTGCCGAAGAAGGCATCCGCGCTGGCCGCGCCCAGCCCCGAGGCGAGGCCATAGCCGCGCCCCTCGGCCAACGTACGTCGGA
>JAUQXD010000752.1 GCA_030834835.1 Thermoflexales bacterium
ATCGGTTGGTCCTTATCTACTTGCCTACTTGTTTCCTTACACTACTTCTTCTCTGCCTGCATCAAATCCTTCCCATCCGAGGTGATCTCTTCCGCCTTCACGCCAAACGGAAAGGTGACGCGCAGCCGGAATTGCGGATCGATCAAGTAGATGAACGCGGTGTGGTTCATGGCGTAGCCCACGGCCGGGGTGCTGACGGCTTTCTCGTACCTGGCGTTGTAGGCCCTGGCCGCAACCGCAATCTGCTCTGGCGTGCCCGTCAGCGCCTTGAAGGTCTTATCGAAGTGCGCCACATACTTGCCCATGATTTCGGCCGTGTCGCGTTCGGGATCGATCGTGACGAAGACCACCTCTAATTGATTTGCCTGCGCGCCCAACGCTTTCTTCACATCGCGCAGGATCGAGAGCGTCAGCGGGCACACATCGGGACAGTGGGTGTAGCCGTAGGCCATCAACACCCACTTGCCCGTCAGGTCGCTCAATTTGAAATCGGCCCCTGTTTGATCGATCAAAGTGAAGTCGCCCGCCGGGGGCGGCGGATCGCCCACCACACCCGCAAAGGTATGCGGCCCGCAGGCTGCCAGGAGTACGGCGATTGTCAACCACCACCAGCGTATGCGCATCCGTGCCCCGCCTGTAAATTGAAGTGTCGCTGCTAACGCGGCGTAGCCCGATCGAAGACGTGGCGCAGCGCCAACTGCGACGAGCCAAACAGGCCAGCCGGCTGCACTCGAAACACGACTTCGTAGTCCGAGGGGAAGTTGCTTTGAAAAGCGTTCAAGCCGCCGCACTGAGAAAGAAAGACCTGAATCTGATCGGTAGCCGAAGCAGGCGCGATCTCGACTGTGCCAAACGCCTCAAGCGGCGACAGGGTCTTGTTACGAATCCGATAAATCACCTTGACCATCTCGCCGGGCCGCGCCAGCACTACCGAAGGAATCGTCTCGGCCTCAAAGGGCAGATCGTCGTGCAGAATCGCCTCGATGCGCACTTTGACGGGCGCGGTGTACCGCCAGACCACCACGCCGGCGATCGCAATCACCAGCAACCCGATGATACCCATCAAAATGACGCGCCGCTTCATCATGCGCATGGCCTCCCAAAAACACTCGCCGCCTACTATACCACAGAGACTATTTGCTTTTCCACTTGACTCTCACTACAATAGATCTGCCCTGGGAGATTGAAAGGCTGCCGATCCGCCGCGCTTTCGCGCGCCAACTCGATCTTTCAGGAGGATGTCATGTCTGTACCGTCCGCTCGCTTAGTGGTCCGCATCATCGCCCCGTTGATTATCGCCCTGCTGTTGATTTTCGTTGCCACCGTCAGCCTGCATGCGCCTGTTTCGTGGGCGGCCCCGATCGATTCGCCAAACTTGGCAGCCCAGTCAGTCTCAGTGAATTCGCTGAGTGGCTGGTTCATGGTTATCTGGGCCGATGGTGAGCCCGGCACACATCTAAGCTTTGAGGAATACTGGCTCACCATCGACGACGGAAAAATGGTGCGCCTGCAAATCGATCCGGCGCTGCTGGAATCGCTGGGCGGCAGCGAGCGGTTGAATGGTCAGCGCGTCCAAGTGCAAGGCGCGTGGTTGGACGACGGCAGTTGGCAAGTCAAAACGCTCGAACTGATACGCTCAACGTCCGGCCCGTTGGCGCTTCACAAGCCCGACGTGACCGGCTCGCTGCCGTGGATCACGATCCCCTGCAAATTCTCAGATATCGTCACCGAGACGCGGCCCATCTCCTATTTCACGCAGATGTATA
>JAUQXD010000753.1 GCA_030834835.1 Thermoflexales bacterium
CGCGCCCGTGCCACCTTCGGCGGCGGAGTGGGCGCGCAGCCTGGAACCTAAGATGATTAAATCGTGGGTGATGGTTTCCATAGCGGCAGCCTTTGAGTTAGACAAGAGGACGGTCAGTGATTTGGACGGGAATGGTGGTGAGGCGTGTTAATCATGCCGAAAGCAGACAGAGTTGCCATAGTGTGACCTGTCACGGGTGGGTCGTTACTGCTCGACCGTGGGACAGTCGTAGCGGCCTGGAAAATCCAACCTTATTCTTGAAAGATTGAGGTTCGTAGAGAGCGGGGAGCTGCAGGCTCTACCACGCGGCCCTATGGCAATATACCATAGGGCACCGCCCGGTATATCATACTTTAGGCGTAATTTGAGGACTATTTCTGAGCAGCCCGTGCCGGCGCGCTTCGGCGACTGCCTCAGTCCGGTTGCTTGCGCCCAATTTATCGAGAATGTTGCTGACATGGATTTTGACCGTCGGCAGGCTGACGACCAACGCTTCGGCGATGGCTTGATTGCTCAGTCCTTGCGCTACCAGGTTGAGCACGTCATGCTCGCGCGGCGTGAGCGCCGGCGTCTGTTCCGACGCGGCCTGGTGCAGGCCACTTTCATCGCGTTCGATCATGTTGCGGAACTTGGTTAACACCATCGCCGCGACGGCGCTGCCGAGAACGGCTTCGCCGCGATATACCGCGCGAATGGATTGCAGCAATTGCTCCGGTGTCGCGTCTTTCAGGAGGTAGCCGTGCGCGCCAGCGTTGATGCCGGCCAGGACGTGGTCTTCATTCGCAAAAGTCGTCAAAATCAACACGCGAATATGAGGCCGCTCACGTCGAATCTGTCGAATCGCTTGCGCACCGTCCAGACGCGGCATCTGCAAATCCATAAGGACGACGTCCGGCTCGTGCGCGAGCGTCATGCACACGGCTTCCAGACCATCGCCGGCTTGACCGACGACGGTCATGTCATCTTCAAGGTCCACAATCGTGGCCAGGCCTTCGCGGACAACGTGATGATCGTCAGCCAGCAATACGCGAATCGGGGGCATATATCGACTCCGAGACCGCTGTCAGCGGCACCTTGAGTGTAATTCGAGTTCCCTGGCCGGTTGGGCTGTCAATGTGCAAGTCGCCGCCCAGCAAATGCGCCCGTTCGCGCATCCCAACCAGACCCAACCCGCCTCGCTTGCCCGTGTCGCTGGCCTCGCTTAAACCGCCGATGCCATCATCGCTGATGACGAGTGAGACGGAGGCGTTATCAAATCCCAGGCAAACGGTCGCCGTGCGCGCCCGCGCATGACGCTGGACGTTGGTCAACGCTTCTTGCGCGAAGCGGAACAGATTCAGTTCGATCGGGGGCGGCAGGCGACGTTCTTCGCCCAGGATCACAAGGTCCACGTGCAAGCCAGTGTCGTCGTTGATGCGCGCCACCTCCTGACCCAATGCCTGGCAGAGCGACAACCCTTCCAGCGGGGCCGGACGCAAATTCCACAGAGAGCGGCGCGCTTCTTCCAGACAATGCCGCGCCAATTTCTTGGCGCGCTCCAAACTGGCCGCACCGCGTTCCGGTTGTTTGGCGGCTACGCGCTCGGCGGCTTCCAACTGCACGACGATGCCCGTCAGGCCTTGCGCCAGCGTATCGTGAATCTCGCGCGCCAGGCGATTGCGTTCTTCAAGCGCCGCGACCTCGCGGATCGTGTCCAACAGCCGCGCGTTCTTGATGGCGATGGCAGCTTGATTCGCAAACGTCTGCGCAAGTTCGAGATCGTGTTCGCTGTATTCGCGCTCGGCTTCGTAATAAAACGCGAGCACCCCCAAACTTTCCTCGCCGAAAGCCAGCGGCAGCAACGCGAGCGAGTGGAAGCCCTCGTCGCGGATGGCTGCATGGTTGGCGGCGAGGCGCGGATCGGTCGCGGCATTGCGGAACACGGCTGGCTGCCGCGTCTCCACGACACGCGCCGCCGGCATGTCCAGCCAGTTTTCGCTGACCAAATTCACATAGGCCGGCGATAGCCCCTGCGCCAGCGCACAACACAATTCGTTCGTCGAGGCGTCGAGCAAGAAGATCGCGCAGCGCCCCGCGCCCAGCACCGCGCGCGATGATTCGGCAATGGCCCGTAAGGCATCGGGAAGTGCCAGGGCTGCGCTGAGCGATTGCGACACGCGCGCCAACGCCTTGAGTTGCAGATTCGCGTGTTGCAGCGCGGCAGTCCGTTCTTCCACTAACGCTTCGAGCTGGCGATTCCAACGCTCGATCTCCGCCTGGGAGGCGAGCAAATTCTGCGCCATCGCGTTGAACGTCTCAGCCAGGGTCTGAATTTCATCGCCGGTCGAGAGGCGGATCGTGTGATTCAGATTGCCGCGCCCCAGCGTGACCGCGCCGCTCTGCAGGATCTGAATCGGTCGGGTAATGTAGCCTGCCAAATAGTGCCCGGTCGCCGCCGCGGCGACAATCGCTCCGACGAGCAGCGCGCCCCACAGCCACATCATATTGCGCAAGTCGGCGTACGCTTCGTCGGTTGGCAACTCGACGACGACAGCCCAGGGTGTGCCGGCGATCGGCGTTTGCGCGCCAAGCACCAGCGCCCCGGCGAGTCCGCGATATTCCGCCGTCGCCGGCTGTCCCTGCAAAAAAGCGGCCACCGTGGGCAACTGGCTCTGATCCTCATGGCGCAGCACTAATGAAATGTCGCGATAGGCGATCAGGCGTCCTTGTTCGTCCACGACGTAGGCGTACCCGCTCTGGCCGACTTGCAGCCCCGTCACCGTGTTCCACATCTGGCGGAAATTGACTTGCGCCATCAGCACACCGACTGACGCCTGGCGCAAATCGGCAATCGGGATGGCCAGAGTTACGACGGGCTGTCCGCTGTAGGGGGAAAAACTAACATTGCTCAAATAGCGTGTGCCGCGCATCGTCTGACGAAACCCATCGGTCTCTGACTGCGCGCCCAATTCGTCGGTTGTAAACGTGTGATAGGGCGAGACCTTGACACGCTCGCGTCCCAGCGCATCCAGATAAGTCAATTCGTCGAGGGTGTTCAGCGTCGCGGCCAGCCGGGTCAACACGCGCCGTTGGTCGTCCTGGTTCAAATCGGCCAGACCGTGCGTCTGCGCCTGCACGATCAAACTTTGCTCGATCGTTAAGAGGGAGGTCGAGACATCCAGCGCCGCGCGCTGCGCGATTTCGGTCTGCGTGCGTGCAATCGCGTTGCGCTGGGCGACGAACGACAGATAGATCAAGAGAAATCCGACGATGATCAGCAGGGCGACGGCGAAGGAGACAAACAAGGACTGAATCCGCCAGGTGAGTCGCCCGCGCGGTGGGGCGTTGACCATTGCAGCCATTTTCGACGTGTTCATGGTGCCTGGCCGCTGCCTGACGTCGTCGAACGCTGATGCCACGCCGGGATCGGATACACGGGCGCGCGCGCCGCCACCTCAACCGGGTAGATCGTTACGAACTGTCCGTCAATGATCTGAGTGAGCAACGGCGTGTGATTGTTCTGGCCGCTCGCATCAAACTGAATACGACCGGAAATGCTATCCAGCTCGGTCGCCCGGAGCGCATCACGAACGTCCTGACGGCTCAGACTTGAGGCGCGGCGCAAAGCGTCGGCCGCCAGTTGCAGCGCGGCAAAGGTCTGAGCGCTGTGGTACTGCGGCAAGTAGCCATACTTGTCTTTGAAGCGCCGCGCAAAATCGTTCACGCCCGGCCATTTCACATCGGGCGTCCACGGCGTGGCCGAAATCGTATACTCTGCCGCTGCGCCGGCCAGGCGCGGAAATTCGGGCAAACTAAAGCCGCCTCCCACGGCGGCAAACATTCGCGGGTTCAAATCGACCGCCTGACTTTGCGTCATGAGCGCAACTGCGTTGTCGTAGGAGACGAAGATCACCACGTGGGGCTGCGCGGCCTTGACCGTTTGGAGCAACGCGCTGAAATCAGCCGCTTCTGCACGATAGGCCTGATACGCGACGACGGTCATTTTGCGCGCACGTGCCTCCCGCTCGGCGGCTTCGGCCACGCTCGTGCCGTACGCGGTGTTTTCAAAGACGATCGCCAGGCGCACCGGGCGATCCATCTTCAGTTGAGTCAGACTCCGCTCAGACTGCTCGATAAAATCAAGGAGGGTTTGGGTGAGAATTTCGGCCGGCGCGTTGAGGCGAAAAATCCAGTGATACCCTTGCCGGGTAATTTCGTCCGATAATGCGGTGGGGATGATTAAGGGAATTTGATAACGTTCTGCCATGCCCGCGGCGAGGAGAGCGGCTGAACTCGAGTAGGGGCCGAGGACGATCGAAACCTGATCGGTCGTGGCTAATTTCTCGACGGCCGCCGCCGCTGTCCGCGGATCAGAACCATCATCTTCGAAAATGAGTTTCAACGATCTGCCCTGGATGCCGCCGCTGGCATTGATCTCCTGGAGTGCGAGATCGTAACCTTGCAGTGAAGCCTGACCAAACGCCGCCATGGGACCAGAGATCGAAGTTACGACGCCAATGCGGATAGGCTCAGCAGGCGACGCGGTCGGAGTCGGCGCCGGGACATTTTGGGTCTGGCAGCCCGTCATCCAGGAAATGAGCAACACTGCCCCTGCGACCAATCTCCAGGGCTTCAAGCAATTCCTTCTTTCGTTATCAGCGACGGATCAATGATTGATCTATTCTCAGTTGATCACGAAAGCATCCCGCCTGGCGCGCCCCCGCTTCGCAGACAGGGCGTGAGCGGAGTTCCGCATGCTTCTCGCGGAACGCAATCGAAGGATGCGGCCCGTGTAAAACGACTGAATTTGTAGCGTAATCCGCATCCTTCGACTCCGCAGCGGAAAAGCACGCTGCTTCGCTCAGGATGCCTGGCTTGTTTTCGTGATGTACTGAGGATTGCGACTTCCTAATCAAAAGTCGGGCCTTCCTTGTTTCCTTACTTCCTTAACCTACTCCTCGACTCGCTCCACCTTCACCGCGCAAATCTTGTACTCCGGAATCTTCGCCACCGGATCGAGCGCGCCCAGCGTCAACTCATTGGCGTTCGCTTCGGGGAAGTGGAAGTTGGCGTACACCATGCCCGGCGGCACGCGATCGGTCACCCACGCTTCGGCTTCGATGCTGCCCCGCCGCGAAGTCACCCGCACGCGCTTATTTCCGTTCAGGCCGAGTTTCAGCGCGTCGTCGGGGTTCACTTCGATCAAAGCCTGACCATAGACGGCCATCAAGCCTTCCGAGCGGCGCGTCATCTCGCCGCCGTGCCAGTGATACAGCACGCGCCCCGTGCTCAACAGCACCGGATAGTTGTCGTCGGGCATCTCGGCGGGCGGGATGTGATCGATCGGCGCGAATTTGCCCTTACCGCGCGTGAATGCGCCGATGTGCAAAATCGGCGTGCCCGCGTGCTCGATCGATTTCACCGGCCATTGCAGCCGCTCGCCCTTTTCCAATCGATCGTGCGTGACGCCAGCATAACTGGGTGCGAGGGCGTTGATCTCAGCCATGATGTCCGAGGTCGAGGCGTAATTCCAATCGGCATGCGTACCACCGATTGGTTTTCCTGGCCCCAACGCGATGATGCGCTGTGCCAGATCAGCGATGATCGCCCAGTCCTGGCGCGCGTCGCCGCTCGACTCGATCGCCTGATGCACCATCTGCACGCGCCGCTCGGTGTTGGTAAATGTGCCTGTTTTCTCGGCAAAAGTGACGCCGGGCAGCAGGACGTCCGCATACTTCGACGTTTCCGACGGGAAGATTTCTTGCAGCACGATGAAGTCGCACGCCTCAAGACATTCGCGAATGTGCGCGCTGTTGGGGTCGCTCATCACCGGGTCTTCGCCCAGAATGTACAGCGCCCTGGTCTTGCCGTCGAGAATGTCGGGCATTAACTCGGTGACGGTCCGGCCGAGGTTGGGCGAGAGCGGCACGCCCCACGCGGCTTCGAATTTCTTTTGATTGGCCTCGACGGTGACCTTTTGATAAGCGGGATACACATCGGGCAGCGCGCCCATATCGCACGCACCCTGCACGTTGTTCTGCCCGCGCAAGGGATTGACGCCGCCGCCCGGCACGCCGAGGTTGCCCAGCAGCATTTGCAGGTTGGCGAGGTCCATCACGTTGCGCACGCCCACGATGTGCTGCGTGATGCCCATCGCCCACATCACCGCCATCGGGCTGTTCTGCGCCATGATCTCGGCGGCCTGATACAACTGCTCGATCGGCACGCGCGTCAACTGCGAGACCTTCTCCGGCGGATACTGCATCACCGTGGCTTTGAATTCGTCAAAGCCCTCAGTGCGCTCAGCGACAAACGCCTTATTTTCCCAGCCCTTTTCGAGGAGGATGTACATCAGGCCGTTGATCAGCGCGATGTCCGTGCCGGGCCGATGGCGAATATGCAACGTGGCAAATTCCGTGATGTCGATCTTGCGCGGGTCGGCCACGATCAATTTCACGTGGCGCTTCAAGACCGCCTGACGAATCTTCGTACCGAACACGGGATGCTGCTCGGTGGTGTTGGAGCCGATGATGAACATGGCTTGCGCGTGCGCAACGATGTCGTCGAACGAATTCGTCATCGCGCCCGAACCGAAGGAGGCCGCCAGACCGGCGACAGTGCTGCTGTGTCAAAGGCGAGCGCAGTGATCGATGTTGTTCGTCCCGATCACCTGTCGCGCGAATTTGTTCATCAAGTAGTTTTCTTCGTTCAGGCACTTCGCGGACGCCAACACCCCGATCGTGTCCGCGCCAAACGTATCGCGCGTTTCAGCCAATTTCTTCGCCGTGATATTCAGTGCGGTGTCCCAGTCTGTTTCGATCCAATCACCTCGATCATGCGTGGTGCGTGTTGCGTGTTGCGTGTCTGCATCTTGCATCGTGCTTCCTGCATCCTGCTCAAGCAGATAGCGCCGAACCAACGGTTTAGTAAGCCGATCGGGATGATGCACGAAGTCGTAGCCGTAGCGCCCTTTCACACAGAGATGCATCCCGTTGACGGGCGCTTTCGGGTTCGAGGTCACTCGAATGATCTTGTTGTCCTTCACATTCAAATCGAACTGGCAGCCGACGCCGCAGTAGGTGCAGGTGGTGGTGACAAGCTTATCGGGCTGGCCCAGATTCATCGAGAGTTTGTTGTCGAGCGCGCCCGTGGGACAGTAGGCCACGCACGCGCCGCACGATTCGCAGCGCGCGTCCAGCATCGGTTGATCCGACCCCGCCGCAATGTGCGCGTCGAAGCCGCGCTCGGCCAGCCCCCACACAAAGCGGCCCTGCACTTCCGCGCAGGCGCGCACGCAGCGCGTACACAGAATGCACTTGTTCAGATCGACCCACACGAAGGGATTGGGATCGCTGTCCACGGCATAGCGCGGCTGCTTAGGCTTGAGCGTCTCCGGCAGTTCAGCCCCATAGCGACTGGCCCAATACAGCAGTTCGTTTTTGGCCGGGTCTTTGGTGGGCGTGTAGCCCATGTCGTAATAGTTGGACAGCAGCAGTTCCAACACCGTGCGCCGCGACTCGCGCAGCGCGGGCGTTTCCGTGCGCACGACCATGCCCTCGGTGACACCCAACGTGCAGGCTGTCTGCAAGCCGCGCACCTTCTCCACTTCGACGAGGCACAGGCGGCAGCCGCCATACGGCGTCAGGTCGGGATGATCGCACAGCGTGGGGATAGTGATCGCGTTCGCCCGTGCGGCCTGCAGGACTGTGATGTCGTCAGGCACTTCGATGGGTTGGTTGTTGATGGTGAGTTTGGTCATGTTATGCTCCCCAAGCGTTTGGACACGGATGATGAATAAATCAGTTCGCCCTAATCAATGCCGGATGAAACAACGGTGCGATCTAAAGTGAATGCTTGTCCATTGATGATCACAGCGACTTTACCACTTGTGTCTGTCGAATACGATACTTTTGCGTGATGTAGTTTCCGATGGCAATTGGCGCAGACGACAACAATGTTGTCTGAACAGTAGGAACCCGGCA